>JAUIHJ010000314.1 GCA_030432015.1 bacterium | reverse complement strand
CTGGGCCGTCGGACGCGACCCGGTCGCCGATTTTACGCCAACGACCGAGGCCATCGACACTCGAATCAGAGCGTTGGCCAGCGTCGCCATCGAACCGGCACCCGGCAACACCCTGCCTCAGAACTGTTGCGGTGACACAAACTTGGCCTATGAGAAGCCGGTAACCTCCAAGAGCGAGCAAGACACCAACTTCCGGAAGCACCTTACCGACGGGCTGCTCAACACACGGTGGTGTGCGTCGGGCTCCCAAGTCGACGAATGGGTTACCGTCGACCTGCAAGCTCCGCAGCATGTTCGCGCTATCCGGCTGCACTGGGAGAAGCGGACGGGCGTCGCGTATCGATATCGGGTCGAGGCATCACCTGACAACGAGCACTGGAAGCAGCTTGTCGACGATTCACAGAATACGGAACTCGGCGGCATTCGCGCCCATCAAGTCGACGCGCCGAATACACGTTATCTGCGTGTGACGTTCCTCGGAGCCAGCCGAGGTTTATGGGGGTCGATGTGGGAACTGGAGGCCTCTGCGGGCGAGTTGCCGGACCTTCCCAAGAACATCGTGAGCGGGGCCGGTTCGTCCGCAACCGCGCGCGACGTCCAGGCGCCGCCCGGCTTCAACGTGACGTTGTTCGGGACGCCCCCCGCAGTCAATTATCCGGTCTGCCTGACGACGGCCGCCAGCGGCGAAGTTTTCGTCGGTGTCGACGAACAAGGTTCGCTGGGCAAGGAAACAGGACGCGGCAAGGTGCTACGCTGCATCGACACAGACGGTGACGGCGTCGCAGACCGTATCAACGAGTTTGCGAAGATGGACCACCCGCGCGGGCTCATCTACGACAACGGCTCGCTATGGGTTCTGCACCCTCCGTTCTTGAGTGTCTTCCATGACCGAGATGGTGACGGGACGGCCGAAACAAACGAAGTATTGGTCGCAGGAATCAGCACCGAGCAGGTTCAGAAACGCGGCGCCGATCATACGACCAATGGGATTCGCCTGGGGATCGATGGCTGGATCTACATCGCGGTTGGCGACTTCGGGTTTCACAAGGCGATCGGCAAAGATGGCACGACGCTCAGCAAGCGCGGCGGGGGCATTGTTCGGGTCCGGCCTGACGGCAGCAACTTGGAAATCTTCGCGTGGGGCCTCCGAAATATTGTCGATGTCGCCATTGACCCGCTGATGAACGTGTACACGCGAGACAACACCAACGACGGCGGCGGCTGGGATATTCGGCTCTCGCATATCCTGCAATCTGCCAACTACGGCTATCCGTCGCTGTACAAGAACTTCAGCACGGAGATCATGCCGCCCCTGGCAGATTACGGCGGCGGATCGGGTTGCGGCGCGATGTTCTTCCAGGACGCGCGGTGGCCCGCCGGGTTCAACAATCTGCTGCTTACGTGCGACTGGGGGCGGAGTGAAGTCTTCAGTCATCGGCTACCTGCGCGCGGGCCGACATTCGACGCGCAGCAAGCAACCTTTCTGAAACTGCCGCGACCAACCGACATTGATGCGGATGCCAGTGGAAGGCTGTACGTCAGCAGTTGGAAGGACGGCGGCTTCAACTACGACCGACCAGACGTCGGGTTCGTCGCCCAGCTTACGCCAGTCGGGTTCGTGCCCAAACCGGTGGCAGACATTGCTGCGCTGAGCGACTCGGCAATCGTTGCTGGTTTCCAACACCCCAGTGCCGCGATGCGAATCACCCTGCAGCGTGAATTATTACGCCGGCAAGCGTCAAGCGGTGCCGATTTTATTGCACCGCTGGGCCAGTTTGCACGGTCCACGTCCAATCCGTTGGCGGGTCGCGCGGCCGCCATCTTCACCTTGGGCCAACTCCCAGCGCCACAAGCGACGACCGAACTTCGCGGTCTGACACGGCTGGCAGACGTTCGCGAGCTGGCAATTCGGGCCTTGACCGACGATCCGGTCCGAGCCCGCCAAGTTCCCACCGAGTTGTTGCTCGCAGCGTTGGAAGATCGAAACCCGCGCGTTCGCGCCGCGGCACTGGTTTCGCTCGGTCGCAAATTCCGCAGCACCGGTTCGCCGCCATCGACTCGGCCCAGTGACGACATGACGGCCGCGGCCAATGCCGTACTCGCTTTGACCGTCCGTGAGCCTGTCCACGAAACAAGCGAGGGTGACGACTGGCGGCTGCCACATCCCGATCGCGTCTTGCCACACTTGGCGGTCAAGACGCTGGTCGCCATGAACGCGATTGATGCTTGCCTCGCGGCCGTTACAGGCCCCTGCCTGACGGGTGCTTTGGCCGCGCTGAAGTCCCTGCACGCTCCAGCCACGATCGACGGCCTTTTTAAGCTGCTCGGCACCACCCGCGACCCGGCCTTGCGTCGCGAGATCTGGACAACGCTGATTCGCCTCTATCACCAAGAAGGAAAATTTCACGAACAGAGTCCGAATTGGTGGGGGACGCGTCCAGACACGACCGGCCCGTATTATGACCGGCAGGCGTGGAGTCAATCGGCCCGCATTGAGGCAGCGATTAAGGTCGCGCTATCCGAGTCCGACGCGACGCTGTCCACTCATCTCCGCGAACAATTGTCACGCCACGTCGTCAAGCTGGACGGTATCAGCGCCCAGGAGATTGCCGCGACCGAGAGTCCGGCCCAAGCGATCACGTTGCCAGAAGTCGACGCCAACAATCCCAATCAAATCGCCAACGTCCCTTACCCGGATGTGGTGGCCCGCGCCACACAGGCTCGTGGCGATGCAGTCGCCGGAGCGCAACTCTTTCGTGCCCAATCGTGCATTCACTGTCATACCTACGCCAACGGTCAACTCCCGAAGGGTCCGCATCTAGTCGACATCGGACGGCGCTACAAGCCGGAGGAGTTGATCGAGTCGATCGTCGATCCGAGCAAGAAAATCGCGCAAGGCTTCGACAGTTGGACGTTTGTGATGGAGAGCGGAAAAATCTACAACGGCTTCGTCGTGGAAGAGAGCGCCGCGACCGTCACCATCCGCCAGTCCGATGGCATTGCCCGGGCGCTGCCTCAGAGCAAAATCGAAGAACGCATCAAACAACCGACGTCGATGATGCCGAAAGGGATCGTTGCGAATCTGACACCGGAACAACTGGCGGACCTGGTTGCGTACTTGCGAACGCTACACTGAGTGCGAGGCAACACATGACACGCGCATGGTGCGTCCCTGCTTTGGCCGGCACTCGATCTCCGCCGGCACTCGACGCGCCACGCATTTGTCGGCGGCGAATCCGTTTGCGACGCCCGATCCTGCATTGACATCAAATCGCCCGATGCCACGTCGGACACCGACCGTCGCCAGCGAGCGCACAAAAAAACAGCCGGACCACCTGGGCAGTCCGGCTGTTGGGATTCACGCTTGAACGTGCTGCAAACTATTCGGCGGCCGGCAATTCGCCAGCTTCCATTTTCTCTGCGAACGTCTTGCCGCTGGAGGACTTAACCTTACCAGCTTCCTCGAATGCCTCTTCGATTTTGGCTGCCAGCTTGTCCGGATCGGACTTCAACTCCTTGTAGTCGTCCTTGGTGACGAACTTCGAGAGTGCTGCGCCGTATTCATTCCGTTCTGTCTTCTTCTTTTTGTCGACGTGGCACAGGTTACATTTCGCAGCCTTGGCGGAGGCAGCAACCTTGGAATCCTTATACGTCTTGGCGAACTGCTTGTTAAAAGCGGGCAGCGCCGTCGCGTTTTCCATGCTGGCAGCGGTAATTGCAGTGGCGACCACGGCAACCAACAGAAACAAACCAAATTTCTTCATTGTGAACCTCCTGTAGTAAACCAATCTAATGCCGAACTTGCCGATTTGGGTGACACTCGCAGGAAGCGAATGCCAAACGAGGGGGGGGAACTGGGGTGGGTGCTACAATGGTAATTGGTCGGCCCCGAGTGTCAAGGTGCGGATTCCACGCAAACCAAGCAAAAATACGGAGGCCGCCGCGAACCACCGGCGCGGCGGTCAGGCGGTAACATGGCGCGCGAATTCGCACAATCCAACGAGAAACATCGCATTATCGCGGTGGCTCACGGTGCAGAAATGCGCGCTTCGCCAGTTGAACACCGTGACGACGCCTGCCGCCACCTGACATCGGGAAAATGGGCCGCGCCACTTTGGTTTTTTTGCCAGGTAAGCTACCGCCCGATTCTCGTTTTTTCCGGCCTCGGTGCGTCAGGCCGATTTTTTTGACACGCGCCAGACACGGCCTATGTTTGTTTGCACTTGCGACCCCTGGGGAGAGGTGCAAGTGTACGTGCGCGGCGGGGAAGCTGGGAGCTTAGAGGGGACCCCGCCGCGTTTTTTTTCTTGTCGTTCGCCGACACTATTGCCGCCCCAGGTTCGTACCACGCACCATGGCCGGCGGTCGCGATTGTGGCCGCGTGTGTTTGGTCCAGGCCGCATCCTCTGGTGCGTGTTCCGCCAGCCAGTCTCGCAGGGGTACATCAGCGTCGCCCGGATCGTAGACTCCGTTGGCGGACTGGCCATCGCCTAACAGTTGCCTCTTGATCGGCCCGACGTTGGCCAGCAAGTGTTGGACCGTCATTGCATCTTTGGGCTTGAGCCAGCGATAGCTGTAGCCGAGCCAGACAACTTTCCTGGTGAAGGCCGACTGGTTCATGCTGCGCGAATGCCATGTACGTCGGTCCAGCAACACTGCCGCGCCCGCCTTGACGCGCAGCGGTTGACTGCCGACCGGATTGGAGACGCCGTCCTGCGGCAATTCCAGTTCATCGGTCAAGTGCGAACCCGGGACGACGAGCGTATTGCCACGATCAGATTCGGTCACGTCCGTGAGGTAGTAGCCGACCTTGAGCGACAAGCGTGGCCGCGGGTGCGTTTCAATTTCGTCGTTGACGCGCATGCTGTCCTGATGCCAGGCAACGCGCCAGTTGGTTGTTGCCGGGTTGGCCGGCGGCGTCACATCCGCGTGAGAATGGTACAGGTAAATATTCCAGCCCAGAATGCCCCAGACCTTGGGAAACACACGCGGCCAGTCAATCAATTCGACGAACCGGTCATCCCGATGAATGATATTTGTCACCGAGAGCAAGGTATCGGCCCCTGCCCGCTGGTCACGTTCGGCCTGATCAAGCCGGTCAACGGCAGCGATCAAGGCTTCGCGGGTGGCGGAATCCAATGCGTCGTCAACGATCAGATAACCTTGTTCGTTAAACTGCGACCGCTCGTCGCTGGTCAAACAGTGCTGCAGGCAATCGAGGTTCATTCGCTTAGCCTCCGCTGGACACCATGGTCATGGTCGACCGAAAACGCGCGCCGCTGGACAGGTGCCAGATTCTTTTGGGCCGGCAACGCGGGTGGAATGTCTTGTGGCATGAGGCATCGCACCTTGAATTTGCGAGAACGGACTGGAGGTTTGTATACTGTGGGAACTCGTTGGAAGTCGTTTCACACCGTAGCTGCCGCCACCGGAAGGTGGCTGGCCGTGCTCCACGGACGGGCGAACGCAGCTACGAACGAAACGTCGAAGATAATCTTGATCCATGCCTAGGCGACGGTTCTCAGGGACTGCGACGGTGCCCTCCAAGAAGACATACCAAATCTCTGCGAGCCTGAATATCTAGCCGCGCATGAATATTAGGGCAACGCTGAATTCATCACGCAACTGCCAACCAACACTACGAGCGACATTCGCTTGCCGCCCACATTCGACGGGAGACATCGCATGAGTCGTCAAAGCTGGAGCCATCCCGCCATCACACGCCGTACGGCGGTCCAGGCAGGCGCGGTGGGCATGCTGGGGTTGGGAATGAATCACCTGGCTGCCCTGCGGACGACGTCGGCCACCGAGGTAAACCCGACCAGCTTTGGCCAAGCCAAGTCGTGCATTTACATCTTTCTTTCCGGCGGGCTCGCGCAGCAGGACAGTTTTGACCTGAAGCCGGACGCACCCGACAGCGTGCGTGGCGAATTTAAACCGATCGCAACGCAGACACCCGGCATTGAGATCTGCGAACATTTGCCGATGCTGGCCCAACGCAGCGACAAATGGGCCCTGGTCCGATCGCTCACGCACCCGACCAATGGGCACACGTTGGGGCATTTTTACATGCTGACCGGTCGCAGCACGCCGCCGGCCGGCTTTCGAGGCGACCGCGTCCCGCGCCCCACCGACTGGCCAGCCATTACGTCCGTCGTCGGCGACGCGGTTCCCGCCCGCAATCACAACCTCCCCCCCGCAGCGGTCTTACCGGAACGTTTGGTGCATTGGTCCGGCGGCGTGATCCCGGGAGCCTACGGCGGATTGATGGGAAGACAGCGCGATCCCTTCTTCATTGAAGCGACCAATTACGGCGATCCCTTCTGGCGCGGCGCCTATCCCGAATACACGTTCCACCAGTTGCCGAAGAAGGATCCGACGTCCGACACACCGACTGTCTTTCAAGCGCCGAATTTGAAGTTGGCCGCCGGGATGAACTCGCGTCGTTTTGGCGATCGGCTGGGCCTGCTCGACACGATTGACGCCCAGCGGCGTGCACTCGAGGAGTCGGCGGAAGTCGCCCAATACGATCGGCAGCGACAATCGGCGATCTCCTTGCTATCCAGCCAGCAGATTCGCGACGTGCTGGATGTGACCAACGCAGACCGCGCGACCCAGGAGCGATACGGCGCCAACAGTTTCGGCTGGTCGCTCCTGATGGCTTATCGGATGGTCAAGGCCGGCGTCAACATGGTCCAAGTCAACCTGGGCAACAACGAAGCCTGGGACACTCATGGCGAGGCATTTTGGCGATTACGCGAAAAACTACTTCCGCCCACGGATCGCGCGTTGTCCGCGTTGCTTGACGACCTTTCCCAAACCGGGTTGCTGGACAGCACGCTGATTGTAATGGGTGGCGAATTTGGTCGTACGCCCAAGATCTCCTTGCTGGCGGATAGCTACAAGGAACCCGGTCGCGACCACTGGGGCGCGGTTCAAACCCTGTTCTTCGCCGGTGGCGGCGTCAAGGGCGGAAATGTCGTCGGGGCCAGTGACAAGATCGCCGCCTATCCGGCGGACAGCCCGCAGAAGCCAGAAAACATGGCCGCCACGATCTATCATGCCCTGGGGATTCCACCGACCGCCGCCTGGCACGACGAAGTCGACCGCCCCCATCACATCTACCACGGCCAGCCGATCACCGGCCTGACCTAGCGAGGAGCGGGCAGGTCGGTCGATCCGCTGCACGGTTGCGTCAGGCCGACCGGCCGCCGCACGCGTTGGCCCCCTCCCCTTCCGGCGTTACGCTTTCCCGCTCCCCAGACTAAAGTGTTCTTTCCGCCGTCCGTTTCCATCGACCCTCGGGGGCCCCGCCGTGACCGCCACGGACCTGACAGAAAAGCTCGCCCAGTATCGCCGCGCCGTGGAGATTTTCACGGACCGGCTGAGAGACGACCGCAACATCCTGGCCGCCGTTCTCGTCGGCACCCTGGATGAAGAGACGATCTGGCGAAAGGAATCGCTGCACCTGTGGGTGATTGAGGTCGATGGCGTGACGAAGCGTCTGCGCGCTGACGGGCAAAACGAAGATATTTATCGGATTCTGGTTGAGGAAGGCATTAACCTGCACGTCGAACTGATTCCGCGCAGTCGCTTCAAGCAGATGGTCGAAGGTTCCTCGCGCACGTCGTTCTCGTGTAATTTCTTCGCCCACCGCGAGTTGGTCTACTGTGACGACGCCTCCATCACGTCGTGGTTTCAATCGGCGAACACTGCGGCGACCAAAGATGTCGAGAAAGAGCTGTTGGCGACGACCACCTGGGCCATCCACGCGCAACGCCATGTCCAGAAGCGACTGGAAGTCAAGCTCGACCTGAACTTCTGCCAGCAAAACCTGATCTGGGCCGCCCATGCGATTGCCGCGCTGGAGATCGTGGCCCACGGGGAGGTCTGTGAACACGAAATCATCTATCGAGCCATGGAGTTGAAGCCGGATCTGTTCCAGACGATTTATACCGATGTGATCGCCAGGCGACCGGTCAAGAAGACGCTGCAAACGGCATTGGACGCCGTGCGCGCCTACCTGGACGAACATGCCGAAGCATTTCTGAAACCGGTACTGCACTACTTGAAAAAAAGACAAGACGTCGTACCGTTGAGCGAGATCAGCGAACACTTCGCGTTTACCCAGATCTACCCCTGGCACTTGGAGTCAGCCTGCGAATGGCTGGAAGAACGGGGCCTTATCGAGAAGCATGCTTCGCCCTTCAAGTTGACCAAAAAGAGCCGGGTCGACGTTGAAGAACCGGCCTACCTGCTGCTAGACATTTAGCCCGCCGCGTGCCGGGCCGTCTTGTTCCTACGTGTGAGATGTGATGAGAACCACGATTGAGATCCAGGGCGCGCGAGAGAACAATCTCCGTGACGTCAGCCTGGAGATTCCGCGCGACAAATTGATCGTGGTCACCGGCGTGAGCGGATCGGGAAAATCGTCGCTCGCCTTCGACACCATCTACGCCGAAGGCCAACGTCGGTTGCTCGCTTCGATGTCGTCGTATGCCAAGCGTTTCATTGGCCAATTGAAGAAACCAGATGTCGACTTCGTCAACGGGCTTTCACCGGTCGTTTCGATTGACCAAAAGACGATCGGCAGCAATCCGCGGTCGACCGTCGGAACGATGACCGACGTCTCCGACTACTTGCGAATGCTGTTCGCGTCGGTGGGCGACGCCCACTGCCCGCGCTGCGAAGTCTCCGTCCCGATCAAGACAACACACCAGATGATGGAGCACATGCTCTCCTTGGCCAGCGGTACGGAAGTGGAAGTCCGCGCCCCCGTCTCCAAGATTTACGGCGAAGATTATGAGTATCTGATCGAGCAGATTCGCATTCACGGCTACCGTCACGCTCGAATTGACGGCGAGCAGCGTGACCTGGGGGAAACACTGGAATTCGACGAAGAGCAGGATTACACGATCGACGCCATCGTCGACCGGTTCGTGATTGAACCGGGGATTGAGAAACAAGTCGTGGCGTCGCTTGAGCACGGCCTTGAACTGGGCGACGGCATG
>JAUIHJ010000313.1 GCA_030432015.1 bacterium | reverse complement strand
CACCACCACGGTCCAGTCCTCGGCTCCCCCGCTTTCCGGGGACAGCATGTCCAGGGTACCGTCGCCGCAGGCCGAGGCCCCGGCCGCCAGGGCCGCGGTCAGGCCCAGGAGGATGGAGCGGAAGCGGGTTAGGGAGCGGAGAGCAGAGGGGGCGGGGCGGTGGGTCGCAGAGTTCATGTATGTCCGGGACGTTGAGCCAAACCGAAGCCCCTCCCCGGGCGGCGTCAGCGCACCGGTCGCGGCGCATCGCGGACAGGTGGTTCGCATTCATGGTTGGGTCAACGTCCCGCAAACGATCACCGGTAGCCAGAATGGCCTGATGATCTTCGATTCATCGACGGGCCCCGCGCTGGCCGGACGGGTTCAGAAGACACGCGGCTGGCAGGAATTCACCCTCTATCGCGTCGCACGCCGCGACGGGCCCCTGACGGTGACCTTTGTACTCACCGGGCTCGGCGAAGCGTGGCTCGATGACATTTCGATCGCGCTGGCCGAGTAACACCGCATTGGGGATTCGCCCGCTGGGAAACCAGCAGCCCACGGCACATTCTGACGTGATTTTGACGTGTGCGATTACCGGCTGAACGCCGTTAGCTGACAACCAACCAGCCAGTCGTCATGCACGCGACCTTCGGTCGTCACGAAGTATCGACCGTACGCCGTTAGTCGCAGGCTGCCGTTCAACCAGGCATGCACGCCAACCTCGGGGTAGACCGCGATCAGCCAATTGTCGAGGTCCCATTCGTCTTCACCGTGCTCGTCGATCCAGCCATCATCGTCGTTGTCGAGTCCGTCCATATCGGCCAGATCCTTGTGAGGCCGTGCGCCCAGGAACATCCCGACGCCCGCGAACGGCGCGACGCGCGATGGGGTTTGCACCCGCGCGCCGAGATCCGCGCCGAGCCGGCCTTCGCCGTCTCCGCCGTAGACCGCCAGCGCAAACCGGCTGCTCAACCAACTTGTCGCGTACCCCTCCAGGCCCGCTTCCGCACCCACGAACGGCTCCGAAGCCTTTGCCTGATACTGGGCACCGCCGCTGAGATAGTAGCCAGCCAACCCATCGGCATGGCGCGCGTCGAGTGCCTGCTTGGCCTTGCCCAGTACATCAGACTTCTCGGCACCCTGGGCGTATTTCTCGGCATAGACCGGGTCGTCCATCGCGTACCGCGAATTCAGCAGGGAACAGCCGCTGCCGGTGACCAGGATCAGACAGGAAATGAGGATGCGCATGCCAGGCTCGGTTCGTCGAAGAAATGGGGCCCTCCTGGTAGCAGGGTTCGTGCCGCGAGGCAAGGCGAGTTGTGCGCGTTTTGAAGTTGCGCCCATGCCACTGCCGAAGGCGTGTCAGTTTCTCGCGGTACAAACCACGGGGAAATGTCGTCTGGTTGTTCACGTGCCCCGCAGCGGCTAATTGGCGCAACCTCAAAATGTGCGCGCTGGCGCTCCGATCCGCTTGCCTGGCAACTTCTTTCGCCATTCGCCGAGTGCTATAACACCTGAATGACCGAGCGAGATGCTGCGGCGCAAATCGCGTCACGTGCATACCGCGGGACAGTGCCGCGGGACATTACCGCGGGACATTACCGCGGCACGAGGGGGGGCATACCACGGCACGAGGACTGGCACCTTTATCGCCTACATGCCCCTATTTCCCAGCCCGATCCGTAGGGCGACCAGAAAAGGGGCCCGTCCCTCGATTGTCGCTGCATGAAGCTCGGTCATAGAACTGGATAGTGCCATGTTTGCCATGCGTTAACGCTCGCAGTCTCAGTTATGCCAGAGCGAGGCCCAGGAGCAAACATGTGAACAACTCGAGGAACATCGAAACTTCTGTCACGCAGAACGTGACCTACCTTGCGACTTTGCTACAGCACTCGGGCACTCGTCCGCCGATGTCGGCAGAATGCGATCCCGTCGATGTCAGCGCCAAGCCAAACGAGAGAACGATGCAGATTCTTGAAATCAAATCCCACCGGTTGTTGGGAGGAACGGTCGACGGTGGTTGGCCGGATGGTCACGAGCCGGAAGACGACTTGCACACCTTGGTTGAGGTGATTTCAAGCGACGGCCAAAGCGGCGTGGGGAGCGTGTTCACCAATTCGTCACTGGTCGAAGCGGGCATCGAGACGCTGCGCCCCATGTGGCGGGACGAGTCGGCGCTGGAACCTGAGCGGGTCAGCGAGAAACTGCGGCAGGCTTGTTTCTGGCAGGGTCGAGGTGGCACGCTGGAGCACGTCATCTCTGGCATCGACATCGCACTTTGGGATCTGCTGGGCAAGGCTTGCCAACAACCGGTCGCGCGGCTGCTGGGCGGTTACTATCGTGACAAGATCAAACCTTACGCGTCATTGCTATTTGACGAGCCCGACGTGTTGTCCGCACGGCTGGAGCGCACCGTCGCGCGTGGCTTTCGCGCCATCAAGCTCGGCTGGCGACCGTTCGGTCGACGCAACCCCAAATTCGACGAACTACTGGTCCGGACGGCGCGCGAGACGGTTGGACCCGATGTTGATTTGCTGGTCGACGCCGGCGGCAGCGAACAGTTTTGGCCGCACGGATACAAGTGGGCCCTCCGCACAGCACAGATGCTGGCCGCCTACGACATCGGCTGGTTCGAGGAAGCCTTGCCACCAGACGACATCGAAGGCTTTATCCGCTTACGGGATGCCGCGCCGGTGCCAATTGCTGGCGGCGAAGTTCTCACGCGGAGGCAATCATTCCAACCATGGATTGAGCGCGGTGCACTGGACATTGTGCAACCTGACGTGACCAAATGCGGCGGGTTATCCGAGGCCCGGCGAATTGCCTGGCACGCCTATGATCACAACGTTCAGTTTGTCAGTCACGGCTGGAACACGGCGGTCGGCTTGGCGGCCGATCTCCATCTGGCGGCGGCGATTCCGGTGGCCCGCTATGTGGAATACCTCACACCGGCACCCTACATCGACGAGATTCTGACCACGCCATTCGAATTGGACGGCGACGGATTGCTGACCATTCCGACCACGCCCGGCCTGGGAATTGAACTGAATCGCGACGCCTTGGCCCGGTTCGCCGGTCGCTGATGGCACCTGGCACCATTGTCGTACAACCCCTTCGCCATCATGCCGGGCGCAGCAGAAACGCCTGTTTGGCCAGGCCGTCGAGTATGCGGCGGACGACGGCTTGGTAGTCGATCGAATCCGCATTACCGGCCGTCTGATCGAGCGTAACGAGGCCGGACGCGACCTGCTGCTCCAGCCATTCCGCCAATTTCGACACGTCGTGTTCGCCATCCAGCTTCGCCAAGACCGCGCGATCGGTCGCGGCCGGTTTCTTGGCATGGTGCCGCAGGTTGGCGATAAAGCCGTCGCCCGCCGCCTGCTGGCGGGCCAGGCGAGTCGCACGAGGCAGTTCGGGAACGTGGCGATCACAGGGCGGCAGTCGCTGCGACAGTTCGACAAGTCCCGCCGCGACGCAGTTGAGTAGATCCTCCTGCCACTCGGGATGACCCGGTGCGCGCGATTCCACCTCGGCCCGCAACGATGCAAACGCGACAGGGAGGGGCGACTGCTGCGAAAGATGATCAAGTGCCACTTGGACGCCGGGGTGAGCCGTTGCAACGGCTCGACCATCCGGAGCGCGAAAGGTGACCTCGGCTGTCGTCCCGATCTCGCCGCTGTTCGGATCGGCCTGCAAGCTGCATGTCACGTACAGGTCTTCGACCGCGGCAATCCGGAGGGTGCGATCGAGTTTGATGTCAGGATGGCAGAGGAGGCTGCGGCGCGACATCGTGTTGCGCAGAAAATCAAGGTGTTGCTCGAAGTCGACCGTCTCTTGAGAGATGTCACGGAGCGTGGCTTGCGCTTCCGGGGGCAGCGTGCCGGCCCACATCAGCGTCAAGTCCGCATCACCCAGGTACTGTAAACCGGCTTGCTTGGCGCGGCTGACAAACTCGTGCAAATAACATGGATGATTGACCATGTTCAGCAACGAGTGAAACAGGAAATTGTCCGAATAGCCCCGGCTGGCCTGGAGTTCGATCCGCAGCAGTTGGCTGTAGGTTGATTGATCGTTGCCCAGCGCCGTCTCGAGAAAATTGATCATCGCACGGGCCTGTGCCGTGCGTTGCTGCGGGTTGTCGAACTTGTTGGCGTGATAGCCGATCATTTCGCGGACCATGCCCTGGATGTGCCAACCGGGGTAGGTGTTGTAATTCACATAGGCGATGCCCGTCGGCAGGAGACGTTGCTGGCATACCTCCAGGATCTTCTCGCGGGCTGCGTCGGTGGTCCACGAATAGACGCCGTGGCAAATGATGTAGTCGAAGCTACCGAACGACGCGTCCAGATCGACCAGGTCCATGGCCTCGAAACGGACGTTGGTCAATTCAACTTCCGCGGCGATTCGACGTGCCGCGTCGATCTGTCGTGGGGAGAGGTCGACGGCAATAAATTCGCTGTGCGGCAAGCTGGCCGCCATCGGCAAGATGTTCCCGCCTGCGCCGCAGCCGATTTCCAGCACCCGAGCATGCTCGACGTCCGCGGGGTGCATACCAAACAGGCGGCCGAGTGTGGCCAGGCGGTCGGGATGCGACGCGGCAAAGGGGAGGCTCGGAAATTCGACGACGTCATAGTCGCTGACTTGTGGTCGAGGGACATTCATGGACAGCTTGCCTTCAGGGTGCGTGAGTTGGTGTGATTTTCTCGATCCCATGGCAAGGGACGTGTGGGCCGACTAAAATGCCCCCCATGATTTTGCTCATCGATAACTACGACTCCTTCACATACAACCTCGTCCAGCGGTTTGGGGAAGTTGACCCATCCTTGGCGATCGAGGTGCATCGCAACGACCAGATAACGATCGCAGAGATCGAAGCGAAAAAGCCGAGCCATCTGATCATTTCGCCTGGTCCCTGCACACCCAACGAGGCGGGGATTTCGGTCGCAGCAGTTGAACATTTTTCCGGAAAACTCCCCGTTTTGGGCGTTTGCCTGGGCCATCAGTCGATTGGCCAGGCAACGGGCGGTACCATTGTACGCGCGAAACAACTGATGCACGGCAAGACGGACCAGATTCACCACGATGATCGTGGCCTGTTTGCCGGATTGCCCAACCCGTTCACCGCGACCCGATATCATAGCCTCGTCATTCAGCCGGACACGTTGAACCCCGATTTCGAGGTGGCGGCCTGGGCGGACGGTCCCGCAGGCGAACGTGAAATCATGGCGATTCGCCACAAGCAATGGCCGCTCGACGGCTGGCAGTTTCACCCGGAGAGTTTCCTGACCGAATGTGGACATGAACTCCTCAAGCGTTTCCTGGCCCAGAGCTAACCCCCATTTGGCAGGCCCTGCTCTTCCCACGCCGGTGGCCCGACATCCGCATGATGAACGTTGACGAAGCGTTGGAAATGGTCCTGCAGCGGACTGGGGCGAAGCGTGCCCAAACCGTTACGCTCCCGCATGCACTTGGCTCGATCCTGGCTGCCGACGTCGCCAGCGATATCGACTCGCCGCCCCACGACAAGTCGCTGGTCGATGGCTACGCCGTCCGCGCCGCCGACGTCGGTCGCACGGATGTCGACCTGAAAGTGATCGAGGAAGTCACCGCGGGTGCGACACCCACCCGAGAAGTGACGGCTGGTACGGCAACTCGCATCATGACCGGTGCGCCAATTCCCAAAGGAGCCGATGCGATCATCATGGTCGAGCAGACCGAACGGGTCGCGCCGGTCGCAGTCGCGGAGGCGGCAGCGCGCCAACCTGCCGTCGTTCGGATCCTCGCCCAACGCGTTCAGGCCGGACAACATATCATGCGGCGCGCGACGTCGCTCCGTGCAAACGAGATGGTGTTGGCACGTGGCACGCTGGTGCGTCCAATCGAAATCGGTTTGCTCGCCGAGGTTGGGCAAGCCGAGGTCGCCGTAACGCCACCCCCGACCGTTGCCGTCCTGTCAACCGGCAACGAATTGGTCATGGTCGGCGATGTGCCCGCACCTGGTCAGATTCGTAACAGTAACGGCCCGATGCTGGGCGCGCTGGTGGACCGCGCAGGCGGACGACCCATCGACCTGGGAATCGGTCGCGACGATCAGACATCGTTGACTCAATTGGTCTCCCGGGGATTGGAGTCCGATGTGTTGGTCCTGTCCGGCGGTGTTTCGGCCGGCGTCCTGGACCTCGTACCCGGTGTCCTCGCGTCGCTCGGCGTCGAGCAGGTCTTTCACAAAGTCAATCTCAAGCCGGGCAAGCCGGTCTGGTTCGGCGTGCTGCCGAATTCGTCCGGCGACCATTCATCCTGCGACAAACTGATCTTCGGTTTACCCGGCAATCCGGTCAGCAGTCTCGTTTGCTTCGAACTATTTGTGCGCCCGGCGATCGCTCGCTTGGCGGGAAAACGGGCGGACCAACTGTCGACGCAGCAAGCACGATTGACGTCCCCGCACCACCATCGGGGTGACCGACCAACGTACTTTCCCGCCCGCTTGTCGTTCGTCGATGGTCAGCAGCAGGTCGAGTTGCTCGCGTGGAAAGGATCGGCCGATCTCCGCACACTCAGCAGCGCCAATTGTCTCGCGTACTTTCCCCAAGGCGAGCGGTCGTATCAAACGGGTGACGAAGTTAGCGTCGCAATGCTGCCGTAGCCAGCAGGCCGAGAAATCCGACAGAACACTTCCGCCGGCCAACGGCGTGGTCGAGAAACTCAACCCACCCTGCCTGCGATATGCAGGCTTACCCCTCTTGATGTTGCGTCGTTGTAAACGGCGCAGGCGTGTCAGATTGCAGCCAGCGGTGCCAGCTCCTGGAATTTGTGGCCTGGCTGCTCACGCGCCGGGCAGCGGCGAATTGGCGCAACTCCAAAAAAGACGCGTCGAGTTACCAGATCTTCCGCGTTTTCTGCAGCCAAATGGCCGGGCACGATTCAGCAGCGAACACCCCGTCAGCGGGGCGGGCACCTATTTCGCCGAAAGGCCGTTCTTCCGCAATGGAATCTAATGCGCGGCGAAAAACGAGCCGGTCCCGGATTGTCGCCGAATTGCACTCGGTCATTCCGCGGCGGTGGAAAATGTGAATCGCGCCACTTCATAACGTACCCCTCAGGTCGACGGTGCGTCTTACGACGATCAAAAGACGTTGTTGCAATTTTGGTTCGAATTCCATAAAACGACTTCGAATCGCAAAGCGCTAAACATGCTTGACGATGGTTGCCAACCCATCACATCTTTCGGGCAACCGACGCAAGCGGGGCATTTGGCAGACAGGACGTTCGAGGTGGGCCAACGCCGATCCGCCTGACAACGTTCCGATGCGATGACAACATTGGCAGTAATTCATCTCTGGGCTTTCTTCCCCGTTGCGCTCGGCTGCCGCTTGGTCTCATCAACGTGAGGAGCGTTCCATGCCATCCTTCAAGAATCGTCGTCGTGTATTGAATGCGCGTAAGTCTCGCCGTGTTGTTGTCGAGCAACTGGAGGATCGTCGACTGCTGGCGGCAGATCTGGCGGCCCTTTCTGAAGGCAATGCCTGGCGTCCCGGTTGGGAATCGTCGATTGCCCATCACGATTCCGAAGTCCTCGCCGATCCGGCCGCAGAGTCACCTGACCATGGCGACGAGCACGGCCTTTCCGGGCTGGATCGACTGGGTAATCGAATTTTTGTCGAAGCGCCTGAGCCGGGCGATCTCGAGCAGGCCGGCGACGAGTCGGGAAGCGGAGGCTCCGGCCCGGCGGCCAATGCACCCTTGGCGGACACCTTCAATCTGCACAGCCGACCGGGCGCTCTGCATACGATTCACTTGGACTTTGACGGACACACCACCGTCGGCACAACCTGGAATTCCTCCAGCGGACAGACCAGCATCGTTTCACCGGCCTACGATCCATCCAACGATGGCGCGGCGTTCAACAATTCGGAACTCGAGCGAATCCAGCGAATCTGGCAACGCGTTGCCGAAGACTTTGCGCCGTTTGAAGTCAACGTCACAACCGAAGATCCCGGGGCTGCGGCGCTCAGTCGCAGCGGTGGCGGTGATACGGAGTGGGGTGTGCGCGTGGTGGTGACCGAGGACTGGGACAACTGTGGTTGCGGCGGCTTCGCCTATCTGAACAGTTTCAATGATGCGACGGACGAACCGGTCTTTGTGTTTAACTCCAGCGAAATCGGGGTCTCGGCGGCATCCAGCCACGAGGTCGGCCACGGACTCGGCTTGAGCCACGACGGCCTGACCACCGGCGCCGCCTATTACAACGGCCACGGATCTGGAGCGACCGGATACGGCCCCATCATGGGCAGCGGTTATTATCAGAATGTTACTACCTGGGATGAGGGCGACTATTACAACGCAAATAATTCGCAGAACGACTGGCAGATCATCACCACCCAGAATGGATTCGATTATCGGGCCGACGATCACGGCGGCAGCACCGGTTCGTCCACCCTGCTGGACACCTACGGGCCAAATGCCTCGGACCCCACACGGGTCGACATCGGCGGATTCGGCGTTATCGAACTGGACACCGATAACGACTGGTTTCGCTTTGATGCGGGCAGCGGCCAGGTCGATCTGACTATCAACTCGTATGCCGCCGAGACATTTGTCAACAACGGACTCGGCTTCACGCGCTACGTGGAAACAACGCCAGTTGGCAATCAGGGTAGCAATCTCGACGTGGAAGCCACGCTTTATGACAGCAGCTTCAATGTTGTTGCCACATCGAACCCTGCCGGCGACCTGAGCGCAGCCTTCTCGAATGTGAACGTGACCGCGGGGGTCTACTACATCCGCATCGACGGTGTCGGTTTCGGCGATTGGACGCAAAGCACGCCAACCGGCTACGACCAGTCGGTGAGCCGCGGCCAATATGCAATCTCCGGAATTGTACCGGCGTCCGGCATCGGGTTGATCGCACAGGATGATGCGGCCACGACCGAAGTCGATCAGTCCGTGGCGATTGGCGTGTTGGCCAACGACAGCGATCCGCAAGGCGGCACGTTCGGCATCACCGCGTTAGGTAATCCAGCCAACGGCAGCGTCGTC
>JAUIHJ010000312.1 GCA_030432015.1 bacterium | reverse complement strand
GGCAATCTCCGCAGCGGGGATGAGGAGTTTCGCCAAGGCGAGTTGGCCGTGTTTCCGCAGTGCCAGATCATAGGCCGCCAGCGCGCCTGGGGTACCGGATGCCAATGCCCCCAGTTGACTCATTTCCGGGTCTGGTTCGCCGCCGCTGAGAAACATATCGCGATGGGCTTTCGCCGGCGCCGTTTCCCGACCGTCGATCGCCACCACCGTTCCGTCGGCGCGACGAATCAGAATAAAACAGCCGCCGCCGATCCCCGAGTTATGGCCGTCGACCACTCCCAGGGTGAGCGCGGCGGCAATCGCCGCGTCGATCGCGTTACCGCCGGCGTGCAGTGCGGCGACACCAGCCTGGGTCGCCAGCGGATGAACCGTGGCAACCATGCCCTGGTCGCTTCCGGCCGGCTCCGCCCAGGCAGGACGGACCAGCACGATGGACAGCAGCGCCAAGTGACACACGGCTAACACAGTCATCCGGCAACGGCGAGGGTCATGCATAAAGATTGACTGGTGGCGAGCTGGCGGGACTTTGCGGGGACAATACAGCGGGTATTATCCAACGCGTTCCGCCTTCATGCAAGCAAGCAGGGTGGGTGTTTCGGATGATTGTAACCCGACGCGTCAGCGAGGAATGCCGTTGTGTTGATTTCGATTTCTCGCAGCTCATCCCTCGCTGACGCGTCGGGTTACAATTGTCGTTCATCCCTCGCTGACGCATGTTGAAGTTGCGTTTCTTGTTAATGCCGTAGCCATGCCAGGTTCTAGTCTGAGGTACCAACCTGGCGCTGTCCAATTTGCCCGCGTCGGTCACGGGATGAGGCGACTTGGAAACTCACTCCGTCATGTGCAAGACCTGGCACTGGGGTAACGCCTGTTTGAGCGAATCAACTGCGGTTTCGCTCACGCCCGCTCCACCGACCTGCAGTAGTGTCAGACACTTCATCGACTCGAAATACTTGAGTCCCGCGTCGGTAATGCCGGTGTCGGATACCAGGAGGTCCGTCAACGCCAGACGTGATAGCTGCTCGGCCCCCGCGTCGCTGATCCCGTCGCACCCAACCAGGTGCAGGTAGCGTAAGCCCGACATCTGCTTGACATCGCTCAGGCAGGCGTCGGACACCGCCGTGTTGGCCAGGACGAGTTCGCGCAACCGCGGCTGGACAACCAGTTGCTCGACCGTCGCGTCGGTAATCGCCGTCCCGCGCAGGGACAGATACGCGAGGTTTGGCAGCACGGGCAGGTCCGCCATGCTGGCGTCATCAATGGTCGATGCTGCCAATTGCAGTCGTCGTAATTCCTGAAACGGCGCCAGTTGCCGCAACGCTGCACGATCAAGTGGCGCTCCCATGATGGCCAACTCCTTCAACCGCAGGCACGATCCGAGGTGCTTGAACCCCTCGCCGGTCACCGCGCTGGAATTCAGGAAGAGCGACTCCAGGTCCCTCGCATCGCGCAAGTGAACGAGGCTGGCGTTGGTGAGATACGGGAGCTGGACCAGTTTAATCTGCTGAACGCGAAATGAAGTCGTCGGCAATTCGTCGATTGCGTGGGCTTCGTGTAATCGACCATCTGTCGTCATGGCGGTAACGTATCCACCAACCTCGATCACCCACTCCGCGACCGATCTCTCACGAGCGGCTTGCACTGGCAGGATGGCAGTCTCGATTGCCTTAACCTCGCGGTTCGCGATCGCACCCATTGCCGGCTCATCCTCGCCGTGGACCGGTCCCTTGTCCCTTACCATGAACGCGGTGGCAACTGCACCAGCGAGAGCGAGAACACCAAGGGACGCGCTGACGACCCGTGGGAAAGCGACTCGCCGCCACGCGGGGGCTCGTGTTCCACGGCAGTCATCCGCATTGCGAGGCTCAGAGAGTTGCCGGATTACGATTTCCATGGATGCTTGCCGGTCCTCCGGGCGTTTGGCGAGCATCTGGCGGAAAACATCATCAAGCCAGCGAGGCACGTCGGGGCGCACCTCGCGCAGCGACGGAACGGCCGCCTCACGATGGGAAATCACGCGTTCAAGATGTGAATGTCCGGGATAGACCGGCTGGTTGGTCAACATCCGATAGAGCGTGCAGCCGAGTGCATAGATATCCGCTCGAGGATCCGCGTGGCGACTGTTGAGCGCTTGCTCAGGTGGCATATAGTCGACGGTTCCCATGGCTTGCCCCCACCCCGTAAGCTCGCCTTGACGGTCGACGGCTGCCACATCGGAAGCTTCACCTAGAACTCGTACCAAGCCCAGGTCGAGCAACTTGACCAGGCACTGCTCGTCGCCGCCGGCTGGCGGGAGGAGGCGCGCCGCATCCCCTGCACGCGACGCAGACTCGGTCACTTGCCGATCGAGTTGATTGGCGCCGCCGTCGTGACGAACAACCATAATGTTCGAGGGTTTTACATCACGATGAACAATTCCCGACCGATGGGCATAGGCCAGCGCGCGGGCGATTTGCAACACGTACAAAATTGCGTCGCTCACCGGCAGCGGCCCGGTTTCATGTAAGACTCTCGACAGGTCCTTTCCCTCGACAAATTCCATCACCAGATAATGGATGCCGTCCTCGTCTCCCGCGTCAAATGCGGTAACGATGTGAGGATGGGAAAGCTTACCCAACGTGGCGATCTCGCGCTGAAAGCGAGCGAACTCCACCTCGTCGGTCAGTTTGCTGCGATGCAGGACTTTGATGGCGACGTCGCGTTGCAGACGCAGATGCCGCGACTTGAGGACAACGCCGATCCCCCCGGCACCGATTTGATCGTGCACAACGTACTCGCCAAGGCGGAGCGACGCTCCGCGACCCTGCAGCAATTCGTTTGCCTGATATGGGGTCAACTGGTTTTCGCGAACAAGTAACGCCGCCAATTGTTCAGCATTCGCCGCACGGTTCCATTCCGAAGGGATCGCTTCGACGGTGTGCGCGGAATCCCATAGCTCCAGCTTGACGAGATCGCTGCGAAATTGGGCCAAGCCGATCGACTTTCCCGAACTGGTATCGGCGTCGTGACAACTGCTCCAAGCAACAGTTTCGTCCGCGGAATTGGGCTGATGGCTGGTCGCTCCCAACTGGATGACGCGGTCGATCGCATGGCGGCAATCCGCTTCGCCAGCATGCTGCTCATCGCCTCCCTGCCGCAGGGCGAGCAGGAAATCATCTTCGCAGCCATCGGCTTGCGGCAGCAACACAGGACATCGTGGACACGCTTCCAGGTGCCGCTCGATGGCGCGCCACCGCAGTTCGTCCAGGATTTTACCCTGCACAAATGCTGTGAGTATGTCGCCGTCGGGACAGTCGTTTCGCATAGGAACAAGTCATGATGAACGGGAAATGCGTCGGCGCGGCAGCGCTGCCGCACCAGCACGCACCAATCTCAGGTGTTGCGTTCCCATTCGGCGACAACCGACTCCTGCCAACATGCTCGCCGAATTGAGATCGAGCTGAGGAAATTTCGTGGATATTCTACACCAGGGCGGGCGATTCGCCGCTGCTGGAAATCGGACCACTCCGTCCCACCTGCCGCCGAAGCGGCCGTCAATTCCGGCAGTGGTTCAGCACAACCCTCCCAATTCACGCCGCAAGAGGGACAAAACGCGCGATTTTGCGGTGTAGACCGCCCCCACGCTCATGCCGAGCCGTTCCGCGACCTCCGCACCTGCCAGCCCTTCGATCGCAATCAGCCAAAAGGCTTGCCACGTTGATTCGGAGAAATCGGATTGAATCAACCCCAAAGCCCGGCGTGCCAGACCGCCGGTCAGTTTCTCCGGCGAGTATTCATCGGTCTGCGAGGATCGTCGTTGCGGCAGTTCGGCAAACCTCGAAGCTGCTTCGTCGCCACCGAACGCAATCGGATGCTTGACGTTACGTCGATAGTGGTCCCGGATCTTGTTGCGTGTGATGCCCCACAACCAAGCGCGAAACCGGGGGGTCTCGGCACCGTATTCGAACCGCGCGATGCGCATCAACACGGCCTGAAAGACCTCCTGGGTCAGATCGGCTGCATCACACGCCTGTAGCCCGGCGTTACGTGCCCATTCGTAGACGGCCGGCGCATAGAGCGTGGCCAACCGTTCCCAGCCCTGAGCGTCACGCTCTTTGAGTCGGGCGATGAGCGTAGGTGAAGTGGGATTGCTCGCGGAATTCAAAGCACGCAAACGCTGAAATGGGACGCGAAGAAATATAGACGGCGGGCCTCATTGTAGCTTTTGCGGAGGCGAGAATCCGTCGTTTCTTGGCATTTCGCAGCAAAAAAATCGGACCGCTCGATTCTCGTTTTTCTGTAAGGTCGCGACGAGATTCTTGTGGGCAACTTCCAGGCAGACGCCGATGCTAACCCGTCACATCCCAGCCTACTTGCGAGTCAAAATGACCCTATCTTCCCGCCTTGCTGGCCTCCGCAACGCCCCCATCCCATCGCGGCACCGCAAACTTCCTCGGTCGATTGCCCGCCGTCGTTTTTTTGAATGCCTGGAACCGCGGCTGATGCTCACCGGCGCCAGTGTCGAAAACGGCCTCTTGGTGGTCAGCGACCCGGCCGCGACGGACGATCGACTAACCCTGACAACCTCGGGAAGCTCACTCGTCATCACCGATGCGACCAACGCCTTGACGGCAGGAACTGGAACCACCCAGGCGGCACCCAGGTCGATCACCGTCGCCCTGAGTTCGATTCCGCTCGGGGTCGAGGTGCGCGGAGGCGGCGGCGACGATGAACTGCTTCTGCAATCGATCGACTTCGCCGGTGGCAAGGTAGAGGTCCGCAGCGTGGCGCGGGTGAGTTTCGCGGCCAATTCGCTTGTCGAGGCGGTCGCAGGCATCGACATCGAGGGCACCGAGTCGATTGCGGTCGGCGCCGGGGCAGTCCTTTCGACGCGCGACGTGGCCGGAACTCCCACCACCACCAATTCCAGGGGAGATTCTGGAGCATTGTCGCTCGCCGCCCCGTCGATTACCGTTGCCGCGAACAGCGAACTGCTGGCACATGTCAATCCGGGTAGTAGCCACCAACCCGGACCGGTTTCGCTCGTTGCCGAGAATGTGGTGACATCCGCCGAATTCTTACTACAGGGAGTCGCCCAAGTCGATCCTCGCGCCGTCGAACGCACGGCAACCATCTCCGTGGGACAGGGTGCCGTGATCCGCGGCGCCGATGTGCGACTTCAAGCGGAATCCGGGGACTTCATCCCGGACTCCCTCTCCGCGTCGGAGCTCACGCTCATCGAAAACCTGTCGGTGCCGGCACTCGGGTATGCGACCAAAGAGATTGCGGTGCCCGCTCTGACCGCCATGAAGAACTCGGCCGCGCAGGTGCTGGTTGGCGATGGTGCGCAGATTGCCAGCTCTGGCGACGTCGTCATCGATGCGCGAGCCAACGCCACAGCCAAAATGACCGTGGTCAGCGGGGCGGGCGTTCTGGGCGGCACGCCACTGTCGATCTTCAGTATCGTCTACACCCGCGCCGACGCCAGCGCCCAATCGATTGTGGGCGATCACGCTTCGATTGTGGCGACGGGCACCGTCAATGTGCTCTCGCACAGCGAAGCGGAAGCATCCTCGACATCGCGGACCACCAAGAACGTCGGCAACGCGCGGCCCCGAAACAAGGACGACCTCGCCCTGTCTGCGGCGATCTCTGATGTCAACAACACATCCTACGCAACGGTCGGCGATCGTCTCGGCCGGGGACCACATTTATGTCCACGCGACAGGTGTCAGCAAGAACTCGGCCAGCGGCGAAAGCGGAATCTATGAAGATGGCCTGGTGGGAACCGCAGTCGCCTGGGGGACGACCGATTCCGACATTCAGTCGATCGTCAACGGCAGGCTGACCGCCGAAGGTACCGCGGCCAGCCAGTCATTCCCGTTCGACCCGGACAACGACATCGTCACGGTGAACGATCGCGAATGGATCCAGCTTGGTGCCGGTCACGGGCTGACAACCGGCGACGCGATCGTGGCGGCCGACGCTCTCTTTTTTGTCGTCATCGACAGCGGCAACGCCAACCGCATCGGACTGGCGACATCGCTCGATGCTGCGTTGCAAGGAACGACCATCGAGGTCTCAGGACTTGCGTTCTCAGACGATGCAACCCACCTGGTCCCGATCAACGGCATTGATGTTCGCGGTCTCCTCGAAACGACCGAGGCCTCGACGGCCGTGACGGGAATCGGCGGGCCACCATCGGGCGAAGAGTACCTCGCCAAGAAAGAACTCGCCTTCTCATTCGTCGACCGCATCCGAGACTCGTTCGGCGGCGTCAGCCGGGAAGCGAAGGAGAAAAACTATCTGGGGGACGTCGACATTTCCTTCACGGCCAGCCTCGCCTTCATCAATGACGCGAACCAGGTCATGGCACGCGTTGGCCCGACCGGGGAATTGAAATCGGAAACCGACGTCACCGTTCACGCCAACCTGACGGCGAAGCTGCAAACATCGTCCGAGAGTTCCGTCAGCGCACCGGCAAACAACGAGCCGCAATCGGACGCGGTCTCAGTCGCGATTGTGATTGGACTCTATGACAACGTAGCGATCGCCCAGGTCGCCAGTGGGGCCACGGTTGATTCAAAACGCGCCCAGGCAGTTCAATCGAACGTCGATTACCCTTTCATCACGACGCCCACCGAGTTCATCGGCGACCAAGATTTTGCCAACCCACTCAACCTGGTGGCATTCTTTGACAAGCTGGGGGTCAGTTCGCGGCTGTTTAACTCATGGGCTCGCAGCGTCGCCAAGAGCACGCCTGAGAAACCCACCCTTGTCGATCCCAGCGAGGCGGCCACCAACCCGGCAAACCGGGACAGTGAAGCCAAAGGCTTCGGCATCTCCGGCTCGGTCAGCTACCTGGACTACCGCAGTGCGTCGCGGGCCCAGTTGGGAGGCGGCCAACTGTTTAACCCGGCCACCACGCTGCGCGATGACGGTTCGATCCGCCTTGGGCCGGGGCATGGTTTGGCGACCGGGGATGCCGTGATTTATCGCAGTCAGGGCGACGATGACCTGGATGGATTGACTGATGGCAACACCTATTACGTCATCGTCGATGCAGCCAACCCACAGCAGATCCGCTTGGCGGCGACCGCCAACGACGCCCAGAGCGATCGCGCGATCGAAGTTTCGCAGGGAGCGTCCTCCGCGATGCTGCACAGCCTCGAGGCGGCGACGCTGACCGTCACGGCCATCAATCAGGATCTCGACTATCAGACGGCAACCCAGGCAGTCGATGTTCATGCCGCCTCCAACATGCAGTTGGTCAGTTTGAATGGTGTGTTCGACATGGAAATCTCGGCTGCCACCCTGACCAAGCTCAAGCAGACCAAAGATCCGCTCGGCCTCCTGTCGCCGATCGGCGCCGAGGGCAAAAACCTGGGAGTCGGGGCGGCCGTCTACTTGTTTGACTTGCAGTCCGAAACCGAAGCGCGTGTCGGCGCGGATGTCGAACTTGCAGCGTCGGCCGGCCTGGACGTGAAATCCATGTCGCACGTCTTGGACGTGGTGCTGGCACAATCGGGCGCGCAATCGCAGGCCTATGGCTTCGCCGGCACGGTTACCTACATCAGCCATACGACGTCCAGCGTTGCTCAAATTGACTCCGGCGCGCAGCTCGTCGTACAGGACTTGCAGGTTACGGCGGACGATGTGACGAAGCAGGTCAACGTCGGGGGCGGCGTGATGCGGGGTAACCATCGCGGCGCCGGCGTGACCGTCGCGGTCAACGAAATGGATCGCCGAACCGTCGCGCTGATCGGCGCGGATGATGTCACCACGGCCGGCGATCGCGAGACCCGGATCGACGCCGGCGACATTAACCTGACGGCCACGGCGGATGGTGGGGTTTACAGCTTCACTCTGGCGGCCGCGGTCATGACCAAGAACAAGCCCCGCGACAATCCACAAGACAGCAGCGGTCTGGTCGGGAGCGCCAATGCGGCCCTCAGCACACAGAATGCGCGGACGGAAGACGAAGGCAACCAGGGAAAATATGGTGTCGGCGTCTCCGGCGATGCCTCGGTCAACACGATCAACGACGTCGTCCAGGCCGTGATCCGGGACTCCGGAATTATCCAAGGCCGCGACATCACGATCTCAGCGACGAACACGACCGCGCTGCTGGCCCTCGCGGGCGCAGCGACCCTCAACACCAACGACACGAGTGCCGGTATCGCCGGTGCCTTTTCCAAGGTTGCTCTGGACGGTACCACCGTGGCCGCCATCGAATACGCCACGGTCAACGGCCGAGACCTGAGCCTGGCGTCACGGCGGAACAGCGATCTGTTTTCGATCGCCGCCGGCGGTGCCGCGGCACCGTCAAAGAGCGGCACCGGCGTGGCGGGATCGGTTACGTGGAATGATGTAACCGACACGGTTCGCGCCGAGTCATTGGGGAGCCGGCTAACGCTGACCGGTAACGTGGCCGTCGACGCGGACAACACGTCGACGGTCAAGTCGATTGCCGGCGCGGCGGCCTTCGGCGGCCGCGCGGGTCTGGGCGCGGCGGTCGCCAGCAACGATCTTACGGCCAACACCAAGGCCACCCTCGACTCGACGACGCTCGATCACTACGGGTCGTTGGCCGTGACGGCCGACAACGCCAGCGATCTGTTTACGATTACGGCAGCCGCCGGTCTTGCGACCGGCTCGGCGGGCCTCGCTGGAACCGTGTCGGTCAATCGCATCATCAAGGAGACCGAAGCATCCCTCAAACAGACACGCCCCTCCCGCAGCACGCACCTGGCGGCCGGCAGCCTCACGATCCGGGCCACGGATACCGCGGTCGTGACCAACTACGCCGGCGCCGTGGGTCTGGCGCGAAGCGGCGGACTAGGTGCGGCGGTGGCGTACAACGACATTTTCACCAATGCGAATGCGTTCATGCAGGATGCGCGCGTGGCGACCTTCGGTGACGCCCTGGTTCAGGTTAGCGCCCCCGCACTGATCAACGCTTACGCCGTCGGCGTCGCAGGCGCACGGTCGTTCGCCTTGGGCGGGTCGGCGACCTTGAACTCGACATTCATCAACGCCCGCGCCTACCTGGCGGGGTCCGAATTGGTCGCGGCTGACCTGGCCATCGCCTCCTCCGAT
>JAUIHJ010000311.1 GCA_030432015.1 bacterium | reverse complement strand
TTCAAACGGGCGATGCTGCGCTGGTCTTCAACCCCATCTTCGACAAATGCGACCTCGCGCAGCCGCACCACTTGCGAATCGATTTGCTGGACAATCAGGTTCTGAAAGTCGGCAACACGCTCCATGCGACCTTGCGTTTTGACAACTAACTCACGCTTGGCCGACTCGATCCGTCCGCCGGGGAACTCGATATTCTCTTGCTTCAAGGCATCGATCACGTCTTGGGCCGACAGGTTGTGAGCGACGAGATCATCGACCCTAAGCCAGATCCGAACTTCACGTTCGCGGTCGCCCGCCAACGTTACCTTGCCGACACCGTTGATGGATTCCAGCCGAGGTTTCAAGAGGTCGTCGGCCAGGAGCGTCAGATTCCGGATGGATGTCTGCCCCGACAACACGATGCCCAGAATCGGGGCCGAGTCCGGGTCGAATTTCTCAATGACAGGTGGTTCCGATTCGAGAGGCAACTCGGAGCGGATACTCGAAACTTTGTCGCGAACATCCTGCGCTGCGACATCGACGTCGCGCTGGAGGTCGAACTCCAAAAATACTTGCGCGACCCCTTCACTGGTTTCGCTCCGCATCGACTTGATGCCACTGATCGTGCTGAGTGATTCCTCGACGACTTCGGTGACTTCAGTCTCGACCGTCTCCGGCGAAGCACCTTCGTAGACGACGGTCACGGTGACGATTGGCATATCCACTTCTGGATACAGGGCCATCCCAATCGTACGATGCGCGATGATCCCAAACACGACCAATGCCGCGAAGGCCATCGTCGTTAATACCGGTCTTCGAATTGCGGTTTCGGAGATTTTCATGCGGTATGCGCTTTCGGCAATGAGCGATCAGCTTTGCTCGGATGTGGATTCGCGAACGTCGACTTTCATGCCATCGACCAAGAGCGCCGGGTCGTCAACGACGACGGAATCGCCCACGCGAATCCCTGACAAAATTTCGACTTGGTCTTCGTTGGATAGGCCGAGCATTACGGTCCGCCGCGTCGCGATTCCGTTGTGGTACACAAACACGCCTGGCTGACCTTCGACGAATGAAATAGCGTGGGACGGGAGCACAATATGTTCGTTTTGAGTGCCGACATTCAACGCAACTCGCACGAACTGCCCCGCCTTAAAGCGCTTTTCGTTGTTGTCGATGGCGACACGAACTCGAAAGGATCTTGATTCGGGGTCGAGCTTGTCGTTGATACTGACAATCAAGCCTGGGACCGGATCGATTGCCCCGGCAACGTGGACACTGGCACGATCTTGCACTTCGAGGCGGCTCATATAGGCTTCGGGCACACCGACCTCCGCCACGAGAAACCGGAGATCCATCAGTTCGAGTATCTGGCCGGAGGCGGCTGACACACGCTCGCCCACTTCGACGAACATGTCGGTGACCACGCCATCGTACGGAGCGTGAATCGTTGCTTTCGTCAGGTCCAGTTCCTCCTGTTTGACTTCAGCATCGGCTTGGGCGACCAAGGCTTGCAGGACGGCTAGTTCTTCCTTCGTGGGGCCTGCGGTCGCCGCGCGGAGCATGGCCTCGTGGCTGCCGAGAATCGCCGCCGTCGTCGCGGCATCCGTTCGTCGACCATCGAGATCGCTCAACGAGATCGCATTGCCGAGCTTTTCGGCACGCACCAACTCTGCGACCGCTTGATCATGACGCGCCTTGGCCTCGTTGCGGACGGCTGTTAAACGCTCGATCGTCTCGGGGCGTTCCCACGAGGTCAACTTCGCCAAGTCAGCTTCGACCTTCGCGAGCTTGGCGCGTGCGACGAGGAGTTCCAATTCAAAGTCCGCGGTTTCGAGTTGAACAAGAAGATCGCCTTGCTTGACTTCATGTCCATAACCGATGCCGAGTTGTTCGACATACCGTTTCCCATTCACTTCGACGTCGATTTTGGGGCCAGCTGCTGGGATGTCCCGCACGATGCCATCGACTTCCGATACGACGATTGTGCGGCGACGGGGCAGTAGATTACCCGTAAACCCCGTAGACACCGCCAACGGCTGGACCTCGGCGATGACAAGCTCGACCTGCATCCGGCGCGCGGCGGGAGGACGCGCTTCTAGCGCGTTGGTTGTTGCTTCCACACATCCAGCCGCAGTGGCAAGTAATCCGCAAGCTGTCGCAACAGCCAAGACATTCGTCATTCGATTCGTATTCATGTGCCTTGAATGCTCCAATCCAGAGGGGTATGCAATCCATGGTTCATTGGCTTTTCGTTGCACTTTGGTCTCGTGGACTCGGCAACAATCCATTCAGAAAAATCTCGAACGCGCGGTTCACACGGTGCAGTAAGCTCCCCTTGGATCCCTCTAAACATCCACTCACAACGCTGCCGTAGAGCAAATCGGCGAAGGCATTTGTCACATCCGCGACGTCGATTTCACGCAATTCTCCCCGCCGTATGGCGTCGCTAAGAAAGGCCTCGAAATCAGCGCGCGTCTCGGCTCGATACATGAGATGGGTGGGATAGACCTGCTCGCGAAAACTGGCCCGCTCCTGGATCATGATCTCGACCGCTTCGGGATGCAGTTCGTAGTAGCGAGCGTACGAAAGTGCGACCTCGCGGAGCATCTTGACCGCAGAAGGGTCTTCCTTGACTTGCTCGCGGATGAACTCCCCCAACTGCTCGACGCAATGGCGGGCGGTCGCCAGGAATAGCTCGCGTTTATTGCCGAAGTGGCGGTAAATCGTTCCTTTGCCGACTTTCGCTAAATCCGCAATGACCTGCACGTCGGTTTCCGCGAACCCTTCGCGAGCAAAGACCTTCAGGGCGGTTTCGAGAATTAACCGACGTTTCTTTTCGGTACGCGGTGACGGCGTGATCTTGCTCATTTCCTGGCCTCACGACTAAACGGACTCGTCCGTACTGCTTAGGATTCTAGCAGGAGATTCGGCCGAAACAAGAACGATTCTTGAGAGATCCTGAAAAACTGACAGGCGGGACGCCAAACCCCGCTCACCCAGCGTACAGCACACCACCAACTGATACACAATGATACGAAGACTGTAGCGGATTCGGGCGAAACCCCGGCCCACTATGGCTGGGCCAAGCTGCAGCTCCAAGAATCACTTGCCAAACTTCACTCGCCGCGACCGCAGCATCCCAGCACCTCCCTGACCAAAACAACACGGACTAGTACGTCTTACTAGCAAGCGGCAGCGGACGGCACTCGAGACCGGACGCGACGGTTCCATTCGTCATCCGCGGCCCTGGATTTTACGTGTCGCAGCAGTGCAGTGCTGGGAGTTACCCCTGGCCCCACACCCCTCGTCGGGCGGCACATAGCTCCGGCCGATGCAAGCTGCAGCCCCTTCCGCACGCGTCGCGCAACCACCCCCAATCCAGGGCGGTTCAAGCGTTCGCGGCGGTGACACCCGCGGGGTGAGAACAGCGAAAACAGGTCCTTCCTGCACGACCGCGCGTGAAAATGCGCCGCGCTGGATACACTCTGATACCAATGGATACCAAAACGCGACCGAGATTTGGGCGACATAAGAGTATGATTAACGTCTCCGCAGCGCCGGCGGTCCGTCCAGTGGAGTCAAACAAGTGATTGCCATGACCAGTATCGCAGAGTACCGCATGCTGCTGGTCGAAGACGACCTGGCGCTGGCGTCGATGGTGTCCGAGTTCTTGACGCCGCACGGATTCGACATCGCCATCGAAAGAAGAGGGGACTTGGCGGTCGAGCGGATCAAAGCCGAGCAGCCCGACGTTGTGATACTCGACGTCAACCTGCCAGGGCTGGATGGCTTCTCGGTATGTCGCATCGTGCGAGATCATTTCCAGGGACCGATCCTGATCTTGACGGCCCGTGGCGAGGAGTCTGATGAAGTCGTTGGATTGGACGCGGGGGCTGATGACTACATGGCCAAACCGGTTCGCCCGCGAGCACTCTTGGCGCGTCTCAAGACCCACTTACGCAAAGGACCTTCTTCGGAAACCCCCGCACGACGCATCGAGCTGGGATCGCTCACGGTTGACGCGAGCCGCAGGACCGTCGAGGTGGCCGGAGAACCGATCGACTTGACCACCGCAGAATTTGATTTGCTGTGGCTGCTCGCACAACACCCTGGCGAGGTGCTCGACCGGAACGACATTTATCAACAATTGCATGGATTCAAGTATGACGGGATTGACCGCTCGATCGACCTCCGCGTATCACGTCTGCGCAAGAAATTGGGGGACGACTCGCATCAGCCTGAACGCATCAAGTCCGTTCGTGGAGTCGGCTATATCCTAGTCGGGGAACCATGACACGCCTATTTATTCGCCTCTATCTGAGTATGCTCGTTGTCCTGTTCCTGGCGTGGTACCTGCACGGCGCGTTATTGCGACAACGTGCCGCAGCAGATGACAAGCAGCGCGAAAGGCAACTATCCGCGTTCGAAACGGCTTCCGAGGAACTCGACGAGCTGCTCCGCCACGTGAGGCTTGAAACCAGCGGCGAGCAACTCGATTTGGGCGACGTCGATTTGCTGCCAGTCATCGACGGCCTGGTCAAAAAGCACGTCCTGCTTCATCCACACATTTCGTTTTCCCTTGGCGACGAACTTCTAACTCGCGACTTGACGGTGCAGGTCAACGACCGCGGGATGCAACGGGCGATCGGCAACCTGGTCTCCAACGCCAGCGCGCGGAGCGCCGAGTAATTTGACGTGACGGATACCGCCGCTGGTACAAATCGATACGAACGTTTACAGAAACGCTACGGACACCCCGTTCCAAACCGAGTAAGCTCCCTGGCGATCTTTCCCATTCTCAATGCACCCGTTCTCAGCACCCGTTCTCAGCACCCGTAATCGGCCATACAATCGTTGAAGATAACGACGACTCTTGAAGATCACGAAAGACCTGGTATGACAAATTTGATTTTGCGTTGTTGCGTCATCAGTGTTGCCATGACTGTCGGCACTGCCGAACTTCATGCCAAAGACTCGCCGTCTCTGTTGGGCATGGAGGTCGCGAATTTCGAGTTGCGCAGCCATCGCGGCAACGCTTCCTCGCTCCATGACTTCAAGGACAATCGGTTCGTTGTGATTGCCTTTCTGGGCACTGAATGTCCGCTGGCAAAGTTGTATGGCCCACGGCTGGCTGAGTTGCATGAAGAGTTTGCGGCCAGGGGTGTGGCATTCATCGGCATTAACTCCAACACGCAAGACAGTTTGGCCGAGATCACAGCGTACGTGAGCCGGCACGAGATTCCATTTCCGATGTTGAAGGATGTTGGCAATCGGGTTGCAGACCAGATCGGAGCGGAGCGAACCCCTGAAGTGTTTGTGCTCGATCAGGATCGCCGCGTTCGCTATCACGGCCGCATTGACGATCAATACGGCGTCGGCTTTTCACGTGATCAACCTCACCGCCGAGACCTGGCAATCGCCTTGGAAGAGTTGACTGCCGGCAAGGCCGTAACGCTCGCCAGCACAGAGGCGATCGGTTGTCACATCGGTCGTACAAACAAGGTCGAGCCGCACGGTGACATTACCTACTCGAACCAGATCGCGCGCATCTTCAACAAGCGCTGCGTCGAATGCCATCGAATCGGCGAGATTGCTCCGTTCACATTGACGCGCTACGAAGACACGATCGGCTGGGAAGACACCATCCTCGAAGTGATCGACGACAACCGCATGCCGCCTTGGTTTGCCAATCCAGCACACGGCACCTTCAGTAACGATTCGCGACTCAGCAAGGACGAGAAAGAGCTGATCCGCCAGTGGGTCGAAAATGGAATGCCCGCAGGCGACGCCAAAGATTTGCCGGCGCCGCCGCCGTTCGCCAAAGGCTGGAGAATCCCCAAACCCGATCAAGTCGTCTACATGCGCGACGAGCCTGTCAATGTTCCAGCGGAAGGAATCGTCGACTACCAGTACTTTATGGTCGATCCCCAATGGGAGGAAGACAAGTATATTTACGCGACCGAAGCCCGCCCCAATAACACATCGGTTGTGCATCACATCATTGTCTATGTACAGCCGCCGGGCGAGAGCGATTCGCGGCGGAGGCGGATGCTGGTCGGTTACGCACCGGGCTCCACTCCGAGAGTGCTGCGAAACGGAATCGCGATCCATGTACCTGCGGGCAGCAAGCTAATCTTCGAGATGCACTACACGCCGAATGGAACACCACAACGCGATCGTAGCTACGTTGGCTTCCGCTTCATGGACAAAGCCAATGTGAAGAAACAATTGCGCGGGCGATTGGCGATCCAAACGCATCTGGACATTCCGCCAAACGCCGACCATCACGTCGTCGAGGCCGAATATCGATCCCGCCAGGACGAGTTATTGCTCAGCATGACGCCGCACATGCACCTGCGCGGCAAGGCATTTCGCTACGAAGCCTTCTACCCAGACGGCGCGAGTGAAGTGCTGCTGGACGTGCCGCAATACGATTTCAATTGGCAGCTAAGCTACGAACTCGCGGAACCAAAGTTGCTGCCCGAGGGGACGCGGGTCCTCTGCACGGCCGCGTTTGACAACTCCGAAGGCAACCCAGTTAATCCCGATCCATCGAAACGAGTCCAGTGGGGTGATCAAAGTTTCGAGGAGATGATGATCGGCTTTTTCAACGTCGTTACACCCGGCAAAGAACCGTCGCCGTAAGACCGCATCGCCAAGTCGGGCCCTTCGACGTCGCGGAAGTCTGGTAAGCTGTCCTTGCCGCCGGTGCCGAGGCAAATGCCGCGGCGCCACGTGCATTTCGCAGCGCTTCGCGGCGGGCTTGCTGCTGGTCTTCCATGATGATCGCATCCCACAGCTTCTGGTTCTCGTCGAGTTGTACGCTCCCGGCAAGCTGAAGAACTGCTGGAGTGGCGCCCGACGATCGCACCGTGCGTTCTGTCGCTCCTTGTTTCGTACGAATGTCAAATTGGCGAGTACGACCGACAAGGCGGTCAGGATGGCCGTGATTCGGTTCCTGGCGTTGCTTCAGTGGTCATGGGTCACTTCGCTGGATTCTCGGGCTTCAAGTGTTGATCGAAAAAGTTCCAAGTCGCGGTCATCGACGCCCGGGCGTGTTCGCCGCGGAAACCATGCCCTTGCCCCTCAAAGATCATCAAGGTGTGAGATGCTCCTGCCGCTTTCATTTTCTCGTCCAGCATGGTTGCCTGAGCAATCGGCACCAGCGCATCTCGATCACCATGCAGGGTAAGAACGGGAGGATCATCGCTGCTTACATACGTGATCGGGCTCGCTACCTTGTACGTCTCGGCCGTTTCATCGGGCGTTCCCCCCAGAAACAGCCGGAAGATCCACGGCACCACGCTGTTGGAGTGGCAGGCCGCCATCTCCGTTGGTCCGAATACGTTCACAACCGCCTGCACGCGGCTCGATTGTTCAGGATTTCCGCCGTCGCCTTCCAGGTTGGATTTCGCATCGGTAAGACCGACCAGCAGCGACAGATGACCGCCGGCAGAACCGCCCGTCACGCCGATTCGATTGGGATCGACGTGATACATTTTGGCATTGGCCCGCAGCCAGCGGATCGCAGCCTTTGCGTCGTGAATCTGCGCTGGAAACTGCGGTGCGGCCGTCGTCGTTTCCTTCTTCGCTTCATCGAACTTCATCAGCCGATAGCTGATTGTTGCGGCCACGTAGCCTCGCTTGGCCGCCTCCACAATCTGTCCCCGGTATCCCTGACGACTGCCCTGATACCAGCCGCCACCATGAATGAATACGAGTGCCGGAAACGGGCCGTTGCCGTCTGGTCGAGCGATGTCGAGCGTTAAGTCCGTGTCTCCACCCTTCCCGTAGGTGACGTTCTCTTCGACAGTCACCTCGGCTTGGGCGACGCCGCCAGCCAGAATCACGACAAGAAGGGTAATGCGTGTAGTCAATTCTTTGGCCCAGTACACGATGCAGTCTCCATTGGCGAACAAGTGTTGGCAACAGGTTGAATTCTATCGAGCCAGAACCGTGCTCGATAGAATGTGCAGGAGGTTTGTCGGCCTCGTTTTCGACCAATTTGCCCTTCGAGGAAAGACAACAATGCGATTCGCCCTGTCGACATTGGTTCTGCTGCTGGCCACGGCTCCAGCTTGCGCAGCTGATTTTCTCTCCAACGGCGTTACCGCTCATCGAGGTAACTCAGCTGCGTTCCCCGAAAACACCATCCCGGCGTTTCAGAGCGGAATTGATGTTGGAGCCGACTGGATTGAACTTGATATCTTTCGTAGTTACGACGGACAACTTGTCGTTATTCATGATCGGGCGACGGGGCGCGTCGGCGATCTGGACCTTGTCGTGGCTGAATCGAACTACCAAGACCTGGCAAAGGTTGATGTGGCAACCGGCTTTCGGCGACGAAGCGGCAAGTCGACCGAAGCCTGCCGGCCACAGCGGATTCCGCGACTTGCAGACGTGTTGACGCTCGTCATGCAGCAGAACCGTACCCGAGTGTCCATTCAGCCCAAGACAGATTGCGTGGCCGATGCGATCGCTCTCGTGCAAGAAATGAAAGCCCAACGCTGGGTCGGGTTCAACGACGGGAATCTTGAGTACATGGCCGAGGTGAAACGCCTTACACCGAACATTCCGGTGTTCTGGGACCGAGGCACGAACTCGAACATCGAAGACGACATTGCCATCGCCAAGAAGCATGGTTTCGAAGCGCTCGTCCTGCATCAGGATGCGATCACGCCAGCCAAGGTGCGGAAGATCCGGGCCGCTGGGATTGAAATCGGAGCTTGGACCGTCAATGACCGGGAAACGATGACGAGGCTTTTGGACGTTGGTGTCGAGCGAATTTATACAGATCACCCCCGAATGCTGCTCTCGTTGCAGTCGGAACGATTGAGAGGCAGCAAGCTGGAGAACCGCTAACGGCTGTCGTTGGGCGCATTACGCAATCGCACTTCAGGGCGGACCTTGCATGTGGCGGATTTTGTCAACGCCATCGGGCGACCGAGAGCGAGTTTTGAGTGGCAGATGCGATCGTGCTTGGCGACGCTACCACGTTCGCTCGTTCTTCAACTCAACACCCCACGTGTCCGCAACGAATCCCGGAACGATTCCGAAACGGGCTCGACCATCTGCCCATTTGATCGTTTCCGGCCTCC
>JAUIHJ010000310.1 GCA_030432015.1 bacterium | reverse complement strand
GCCTTGGGCGATCGTCGATGTCTGGTCCCCGCTAAAACCATCCAGGCTGCCGTGGGCATCGAGACGAACGGTTAACGGTCCCGTTACCGCAGACCAGTCGATCAGGTCGTCCTCGGTGCCACCATCGATCGTGCCCGTCAGGATGGCACCATCGCTGAAGACGAAATGATCATATTCCTCATTTCCATTGAGCGTTGTGATGACGTCTGCCGGCGTGCTGGCCTGTATGTTGATCGTGTCGTCGCCCACCGTCGCATGGTTGGCAACTGACATGTGCAAGGTGTAGGTGTCGCCGTTCGCCGGAGGCACGCCCGCCACGGAACCGCTGTTGTCGAATGAATCGAACTTGCCGATGCCGACCACAAACGTTCCGGAACTGGCGAACGTAAGATCGATTGAACTGCTGTTCCCGCCCAGCAGGTTGCCATCTGAGTCGAACAGGAACAGTTCCCGCGTAAAGTTGCCGCTGGCGCCAAAAATACCGCGATCACCCGCGTTCGCCGTGAACGAATAGTAATCAAAGCTGCCGTCGCCGGTGCCGTTGATACTGATATGCGGGACGGTGGTTGAATCCACGATCGAACCGTTAGCGTTCAAATTCCAACCGGATCCGTCGACGTTTTGTGCGCCGACGGTAATGCTCGGATTCGGCCCGGGCAGCGCTGGTGGTGGCGTGGAATCGTTCGGCTCGACTTCGGTGACCGGATCTGCAGCCACGGTCACGCCATGGTGTTCCAAGGAAACATGCAGCGTGTAGCTGTCCCCTCCGGTCGGTGGCGTCCCGGTGACGAAGCCGCCCGAACCGTCGGAATCGAACTTTCCGACTGCGACCACGAACATGCCGCTGCTGCCGAACGTGTGATCAATGTAGGACGCCGTGGCCGACCCATCTCCCGCATCGCCCGGCCCGTCGTCGTTTTGCGCGACCAGGTTGCCGTTGAAGTCGTATACGAACAACTCGGTGTTGAAGTTTTCGTCGTCGATATCGAAAATCCCCCGATCGCCGACATCCGCGGTAAAGAGGAAATAGTCGAATGTGCCGTCGCCCGTCCCCAGGATGCTAATGTGGGGCAGGGTGGTGGATAACGTGATGTCACCGTTGGCGGTCAGATTCCAACCTTCCAGATCGACGTCTTGCGTGCCGATCAAAATGTTGGGATTGGGCGCAGGGGGGGCCGTTGAGTTATTCAGTTCCTGTTCGGGCACCGGATCCTGGCCGTCGCCATTGACCGTCAGATCGGTCAGCCCGGCGGACTTCGTGGTGTAGGCGACGTTGATTGTGTCGTCGCCCGCGACGCCGTTGACGGTCACCAGCGGCTTGTTGGCGAACTGAATCAGTTCGAACGGCGCCGGCGAGGGGCCAAAGTTGACTTCGACCGTCTGGTCGCCCATGAACGATGGGCCGTCGATGATGTTGATCGTGTCGTCGCCCGGCGAGGCATTGACGGTCAATGTCGCAACCGTCACGTTGTCGCTGATCGGCTCCAATCCCGTGAAGAAGATCGTCTGGATGACGCCGTTGGTGAACGAGATCGTCCCCTCGTTGTTGCCTGGACCGACCGTATAGATCTCCGTCACCGCGGCGTTGCCGCCACCGACCAATTCCAGCGAATCGTCGTCCGTGTCGCCGTTGTAAACAATGCCTCGCGTCGGCGCGAACAGGCCGCCGGCGGGGTTGTTGATGATCAAGGCATCGTTGCCGGCAAATCCGTTGAAGGTGAGCCCGGCAATGTTCAAGAAGCTGACCGTCGGTCCGGGAACGCCACCGGAGGTGAGCACATAACTGCCGTTCCCGGCGGTCGTGGCCGTGACTTCCAGGATGTCGTCAAGCCCTGTGCCATCGACGGTAATGTCGGCATTGTTCAGCGTGATCCGCTCGATTTCCACATAGTTAACCGGCTTGACCCCGGCCGCGGTGATTTTCGTACCGTCGTCGTTGGCCGTGCCGCCGCCGGCGTTATAGATCAAGTGGTCACCAGGCGGCACGCTGGGCAGGCCACCGTCAATGAAGATCTCCGTGGCCGCGGCTGGCGTGACGTCGAACGTGTCGTCGCCGTCCAAGCTTGCAATATGGAGTTCTTCCAGATTCGTGTCGTAGGTGATCGTTTCCGTGGCGTCACGAACCGTTTGGAAGTGGTTGATCACAAACGTATCGTTCCTTGTCGCACCCCCTTCAACGAAGACCTGGTCTGTGTCGTTGACCCCGGTGTCGCCAACGTCCACGATGCCTTCAATGGCCCCGCCCAGCACGTCGCCCAGGAAGATAAAGAAGTCGTCGTTATCTTCCTGGCCGTCCAGGTTGACGCCACCGGTGCCGGTTCCATTGACCGTGATCAGGTCATCCGCATCTCCGCCATTGACAAACGTCGTGCCGGCGCTGGTGTCTTCCACGGTGACCGTATCGACGTCGCCGGTGGTGTTGAGCGTCGTGACTCCGGCATGCGTGTCCACGATGGTGACCGTATCGGTGCCGCTGCCGGAGGTGACCGTCACGGCGTTGAGGCCGTCGTAGGTCAGGCCGCCGCCGAGCCCAAACAGGCCTTCGGTGTGGACAAAGTCCATCCGGCGGAGACCCCCGGTCGTCTCTGGCGGTTCGATGACCCACGGCAACTGGGTGTCGCGAGTATCGAATCCAGCGCCCGGAACATCCGCGTCAATGGCGCGCACACGATATTGCAGAAAGTCGGTTTCCGGATCGAATCCAGCGAGCGCGCTGAGCGGGATTGAGAATTCGAAAAAGTCGTCGGGACCATTTCCCGCGACGCTCGACCCCGGAATGTTATTGGCCGGCAACGTCGTGTCCAGCAATGCGTCGGCAACGACGTTGTTATTGATAAACAACTCGACTTGCAAGTCCGCAAACGGTCCGTTGGCATCGCCAGGGCCGGCCGGGAACGAGTCAATCAGGCCATACAGGTTGGTGTCGTCCCAGGCGAATTTACCCGTGGCGCCGGAGAGATCAAAGGGACCAGTGCTCTGGACGCCGTTCTGATACAGGTTGTTGATTTCGCTGGGATTGAGCTGGGTGTTCAGGATGGTTGGATCCGCCATTTCGCCGTCAAACCAACGTTCCAGCGCGAAGCCGGCGTCACCGCCAAAGATCCAGTCGCCCGTATTGCCTGCCGGGGAAATGCCGCCTGTGTTGTCGAGCAGGAAACCGTCGTCCTGACCGTTGATGTAGATCTTCGTCCCCGCGCCACCGATGTCCCACGTGACCGCCACGTGCGTCCAGTGGCCAAACTCCAAACGCGAGTTGCTGACGATCAGATCGTTGCCGCCAACGTCCAGGTTCGGATAGAAGTAGACCCGCCGGTAGAGATCGCCCACACCGGAATTCGCTCGCCAGGAGATCCCCAACTCCAACTGTTCGGTGGTGTCTTCCAACAGCGTGGACGAACCGGTGGCAAGGACGTCGTCGATGTCATTGAAACGCGGATTGACCCACATCGCGATCGTTCCTTGCTGCTTGGCAAAGTCGAGACTCGCGCTATCGGGCACCTGGATGTAATCGTTGTCGCTGTCGAAGTCGACCGAGTCCAGCGTGGTGCCGCTGCCCGGCAGGGTCGGGCCGCCACCCGGATTGAACTCGGCACCTTCGGGCGCTTGAACGATGATCAGATCGATGGCGGTGCCGCTGTTACCGGCCGCGACCAGCGTTCCCGGCGCGTCGTCCAGGTTCCAATGCGCGGCCAGGTTCCCGCCACCACCAATCGGGTTCAGCGCGCCGCCGAGGTTGGTTTGCGCTTGCGTGACCCCCACGGTTCGCAATTCGTCCCGCTCTGTTGGTGTCAGGACGGCATCGAACCAGGCGACGTCGTCCATCAGGCCGTCAAAGAATCGTCCGCCATCGCCAGGGTCCTGACCCACATTCATCACGGCATCGACCGTGTTGATGATGCTCGCCCAACCGCTGATGTTCTGATCGAAACTGCCGAGGTAGGTGACTTCCGTACCGTCGCGATAGATCCGCATCTCTTTCGAGGCAAAATCCCATGTGTATTGGAGGTTCGTCCAAGTTCCCTCCGTACCGCCGGCCCCGCCGCTCTGGATCGCGTAATCGCTGTTCACTCGGCCGAAGAACTGGCCGCCGGAGTTTTCTCGATATTGGAATTCGAATCCTGCATTCCCCGGACCTTCGAAAAATTGATTGCGTCGACTCTGGTCGTCCATGTTGACCCAGAAGTTCAGCGTTCCGGCTTCACCGACGTCGAAGCTGGCGTCCTGAAAGAATGCGAAGTCATCGACGCCGTCGAACTCGAGCGCGCCGCCGAATTGACCCAAGGTGGGCTGGAACGTTGGACCAGGAGGGGGCGACGTGGTGTGCAGGACAATCGACGTGCCCGCGTCGCCGGGCAGCGCGGTCGTGCCGATCGGGTCGTCAAGATTCCAATGCGCGATCAGGTTGCCGCTTGACGTTGTCGGGTTGAGCGGGCCACCCAGATTGGTTTGCGCTTGTCCCATCCCTACGGTGCGAATTTCGTCGAGCTGCGTCAGATTCAGCGCCGTATTGAACCAGGCAATATCGTCCATCAGCCCGTCGAACTGCCGCGACGGATCACCCGGGTCGCGCCCGACGTTCATGAAGCCATCGATCGTGTCGACGATTGAATTCCAGTTGGCAATGTTCTGGTCGAATCCGCCAAGGTAGCTAACCTCGGTCCCGTCCTTGTAGATGTGCATCGTCTTGCTGACGAAGTCCCAGGTAGACTGCAAATTGATCCAGGTTCCGGCAGTGCCTCCTGCGGAACCCGCTTCGATGGCGTAATCCGAGCTGTTGCCTGGCGCCCCGCGATTGGGGCTGCCATAAAATTGCCCTCCGCTATTGGTCCGATATTGGAATTCGATGCCAGAATCCCCCGGACCCTCGAAGAACTGATTCCGACGTCCCTGGTCGTCCATGTTCACCCAGAAGCTGATCGTTCCTTCACTGCCAACATCAAAGGACGTGTCCTGGAACCAGGCGAAGTCGTCGACGCCGTTAAACTCCATCGCGCCGCCAAACACACCATCACCGGGCCGCAGCTTGGGACCGGAGACCGGAATCAAAACGCCGTCGTTGTGGTTGCTGCTGGAGTCATACGCCACCGTCCCGCCCCCTTCGTCAAAGGGGAAGTGCAAAACCGTCTGCTGATCCGGACCACCCCGAGCCCCGGAATCGAATGCCAATTCCGTGAAACCCCACTCCATCGGCCCGACGACACCGTCAACGATGGGCGACGGATCGACGGCGCTGTTCACTGCCGAACCCGGCGTGATGCCGTCGGCCCCAATTTGGGTCGAAGTCATACTGAACAGGTCACCGGTCGTGTCACTCGAGTCCTCGACAAACAACGCGTCGCCGCTGTCGCCGCCGCCGGAAATGGTCAGCGGGAAGGTGACGAAGTCCACAGTGCCGCCGGGAGCCGGCCCGTTGCTGTCGATTCGAATGGTGTCGTCACCCGCGTCGCCGTTGAGCGTGGTCGGTGCGTCGAAGTCGTTATCCACCTGCTGAAGATTAATCGTGTCGTTGCCCACACCCCCGTTGACGGTCATCGAGCCGCTAGGATTGACGAAGAAGACGGTCTCGCTGTTGTTGCTGGCGATGCGGCTTCGCGTTACATCCGTGGTGTCGTCGTCGATCACGATGACGTCCGCTGCCCCCGTGTCAAACGTGAAGATGCGGTTGGTGGCGGCCAGGTTGTCGTAAATCGGTTCCAGGCCGGTGTACGTGATCAGCGAGCCATCCGTGTCGACCGTCCCGCTCGATGACGACGTAAAGGTGTGCGTAATCGTGTTGAACGTGCCGTTGTTCAACACCAGATCATCCGAACCGGTCGTGCCGTTGTAGAACACGCCGCCGGGAGGCACCGGATTGCCGGTGCCGAAATCGACCGTCAAGGTATCGTCGTCCCCCGAACCGTTGATGGTGATATCGCCGAGTGCTTCGGAGTCGCCCCGGAACACGAGTTGGCCGTTGATGGTTACCTCAGTCGCCGCGCCATTTCGTTCAAGTAGAAAATCGTTGTCGGCCCCGCCGTTGTCGTTGGCCGAATCGTCACCGACCAATGCGAAGGTGGGGGTCGCGTCGACGAAATCGATCCCGGTCACGTTCACGTTGGCGTGCGAACTCGATGAGAGCGTGCCGGCGCTTGCGCCCGTAATCGTAAACGTCGGCATTGCCACGCCGGCCAGATCAAGGCTCAGCGAGTCGCCCGGGTTGTTGGCGATGTCGGGATCGCCACCGTTGAGAAAATATTCCGTCGTCGTGCTGGGGGTCGCCAGGATCGTGTCGGACGCGCCGCCCGTATTGACCGTCACATCGGCCAGATTCGAGTAACGAATCGGCAGATGGCCATCCGTTTGGACATGCACCGGATCGATCACAACGCGATCGGATGACCCGGCCGGGGCGCCCAGCGAATGCAGCACGCCCAGATAGAGCGGGTCGGGGTCCAGGGCGCCGCCGGCGAAGCCTTGCCCCGGGTCCAATACGCCGCGTTCCGGCAAGAACGAACTCGTGGCGCCGTCGTCTTCCGGGATGACTGCGCCAATGCCGTTGGAGTTGACCATGCGGTCTTCGTCGGTCATGTTCACGATCCGGATCTGATCGACAACCGCACCGGCGGCAAGGCCGAAATCATCCAGATTAAACAGTGTGGCGGTCGCGCCCGCCCCCGTGCCGGATCCTGCATACGGTTCGTAAAACGAAGCCGGCTGATAGATCCAGGGGCTCCAGGTACCGGAATTGGGATCATGGACCTGCACCATGAACGCTTCCACCCCGGTCGAAGTGCTGGCGGACTCGTAGACGACGAAATCGTCCTGGCCGCCAAAGTTGGTCAATGTGCGGCCGGCGTCCCAGGAAAGCACCAGGCCGCTGCGCGCGGCAGTGCCGCTATTTCCGCGTGGCAAATTCAGCGCGTACGGTCCGTTCGAGCCGCCTACCAAGAAGCCGTGAGAGAGCGTCTTGTCGAAGGTGACCGGAGTCGGATCGTCCGGGAACTCCGAAATCGTGCTGGTCCGATCATTCGGTGTGGCAGTGACAATCGCGCCTTCAACCACGCCCGGTGCAATCGCCGCAAACTGGTTCGGCGTTCCCGTTTCGTCGAAGGTCACCGTGGCATACGTGTAGTTCTCCGCAGGTCCGCCACCTGCGCCAACCTGTTCGGCGTTGACAATCAGCGAGTCCCCCTCGGCGATCGTACCAAGCACATCGACGCTGCTTGCATTGCCGCTCAATTCGAACGAACGATCGACCTCCACGGAATCCGCGCTGCCGTCTGCAGCCACGTTGACGACGAGTTCTTCGATTTCGGCAAACCTGACGACACTGCTGCCGTCAGTCAGGTTGTCGTCCTGCAACGTGATCGTATCGGCGGCGGCGGTGCCATAGACCGTCACCACATCGGAAGCCGACGGATCGCCGCCGTTGAGGTTCACGGCCGCGGGCAGTCCGCCCAGGGCCACGTCGAATGTGTCGTCGCCCGACTGCGCATTGACGCTCAGCACATCCACGTTCGCATAGGTGATCGGGTCCTGGACCACGCCACCGCTGGTCATGTTGACCGAATTCAGATCGATCGCGACCTGGTCGACGTTGAAGGTCTCCGCCGCGCTCAGGGGATGGACCACACCGACATAAAGCGGGTCCGGGTCCAGCGTACTGTTGCCGAAGAAATCAAAGCTGGCCAGCGGGCCAGGGTCGGGAAAGACCTCGCTGGTGGCCCCGCCGTCGTCGGGAATGACGAGCCCCGATCCGACGAACGCGCCGCTCCCCGGACTGGTCTCCACGCCGGGCCCTTGCACCCGGTCACTCGACTTCAAGTTCACCATCCGAAAGCGGTCAATCTCGTCGCCGTCGGTCAGCCCCAGGTCCGAAATGTCAAAGGCGGTCACGAAGGCACCCGCTGCCGCCGCGCCGACATAGTTCTCGCGTGCGTCGGCAGGTTTATAAAGCCACGGCCCCCAACCGCCGCCGTCCTCATGGACTTGCACCATGAACCCGTCCGGCCCAGTCGGGCTGCTCGATGACGAGTACATCACAAAGTCATTGCCCGGCAGATTGGTCAGCGTCTGCCCACCCGACCAGGAGAATTCGATGCCGGCGCGGACCAACGCCCCGTTGTTTCCCGTCGGCAGATTCACGGCCCGCGTGCCACTGCCGGCTAAGCCCAGCAGTCGGCCCACCGAAAGCGATTCGTCAAAGCCGGTGTCGTCCAGTGGAAACGCGACGTCGCCAACCGCACCGTCATCGCCGCTGTCAATGTTGACGCCTTGACCACCAACCAGCGGTCCGGCCGGCAGCAGAACGGCCTGGTCCGGCGTCGAATTCTGATTGAAGGTAAAACCTGCAAAGGTAAAAAACGGGTCCGCGGCGACGACGTCTTCGGTGTTGGCGGTTAACGCGTCATCACCAGTCCCCATGTCGATGTCGATTTGGGAGACGTCGGCTAATGACACCTCGATTGAAGTCCCGTTGTTGGTGATCAACCCTGCTCCCGCGCCGCTGGCGGCGTTAAACGCAATCCCGTTGGTGTCCGCAATGGTGTAGACACTGGCCGTCTGTGAAATGTCCAGCGCGCCGTTGTCGCCTCCGTCCACTTCGCTGATCATTAGCAGGCCGCTGCCGTCCAGCGAGACGTCGTAGGCGAGCAGGCGCCGATCCTCCAATGATTCCACGCGCAGGAAACGGCTGCGTCGAGCCTTACGCGCTGCCAACTGTTGGCGACGAAGCGAGCGGAGGCTACGGTTCTTGCGGTGCGTCTGGTTCATGGTTGCATCCTTGATCTCAAGGTGAGGTCGTGACGGCAAGCCGAAGTCGCCAACAGAGTGGCGATGGCGGTTCGTCGGACACGACATGTAATGGGAAGCTGCGACGGTACCAGCAAGGGTTGCTGGAGATGGCCGGCACGTGATGCGGCACGAGCGGCGAATGCCTCGACGCCGACCTTCGCCGCCCCTTCGCCTGAGATCAGGTCGTCAAATGAGCTGTCTCCCACGTTCCCGCCCATGCCGTGGCCGTACATGATCACCGGATAGTCGTCGCTGCCCGCAGGCACCACCACGCGGTAGGGCACCTCACGCCGTCCGACCTCACCCAACCCACCTTCAGGCATGTGGTTGAGCCCGCC
>JAUIHJ010000309.1 GCA_030432015.1 bacterium | reverse complement strand
CGGGTACATTGCCGCGGGCGACTTTGCCAAGCCGCCGCCGTTTCCGACGTTTGGGGATGGGCACCGAGAAATTCAATTATGCGAGTCGATTCTGGTGAGTCATCACGAGCAGCGGTGGGTCGCAGTCGAGGGAGCGGGGGCATGAGCAGACTGTTGGCAGGAGTCGATCTTGGCGGGACGGCAATCAAGGCGGCGATATCAACCGAAGCTGGAAACGTCGTTGCGCACGGCACCGTGCCAACCGAGTCGCACGCGGGCCCCTCTGCCGTCCTCGACCGAATCGTTCGATTCGTCAACGATCTCCTGGCGCGCGCGGATGCTGAGCCACGCGATGTCAAGTCGCTCGGCATGGGAGTGCCTGGACTCGTCGATCTCGCGACTGGCACCACCAAGTTCCTGCCTAACCTTCCGACGCAGTGGCGTGACGTTCCGGTCGCCGAAATCGTTGGAGAACATCTTGACTGTCCGGTGCGAATTCTCAATGACGTGCGGACGGCCACACTAGGCGAACTGCGGTTTGGCCACGGCCGCGATCGTCCGCATGTGACGCTGGCATTTTTTTCGCTGGGCACCGGTGTCGGTGGCGGAGTTGCCGTCGACGGTCGTTTGCGGCTTGGCCCGCTTGGTGCCGCCGGTGAACTTGGGCATCAAACCATGTTACCGGCGGGGCCGCGCTGTGGTTGTGGTAACCGCGGTTGCCTGGAGACACTTGCCAGCGGGCCAGCCCTCGCGGCCGAAGGTAGCCGGCTGATGCACATGGGGCTGGCCCCTCGTCTGCATGAGCTGACCGCCGGACGAGCCGAAGAAGTCACAACCCAAGCGATGGCGCAAGCGGCGAACGAGGACGCGGCGATTCGTGAAGCGATTGTCGATGCCGCGACCTTCGTGGGGATTGCAGCAGCCAATGTGATGTCGATTCTGCATCCAGACATTGTTGTGCTCGGTGGCGGCGTGGCGGAACTCGGGGATATCCTGATCAGCACCGTTCGGGAAGTCATTACCCAACGCGTCGGGATGTTTCCGACCGACGGCATGGAAGTCGCCAAGTCGCAACTCGGCGAACAAGCGGGCGTCCTCGGCGCGATCGCGCTGGCCGATACAGCAATGGAAACGCTGATTTGAACGATTCGGAGATCGTACGACAAACCTCATCTTCTCGCACGTAAAGGAAATTCTGATGGCAGACTTCACGTATGAAGACGTCGCCAAAATGGTCGATCACTCGTTGCTTAACCCGGCGCTCAGCGTCGACGATCTGGAAGCTGGAATTCAATTGGCCCTCGCTTTCGACGTGGCCAGCGTCTGCATTCTGCCGTACTATTTGAAGCCGTGTGCCGAACGGCTTGCGGGCAGTACCATCCAGCCGTCCACCACGATCGGCTTTCCTCACGGCGGACACACGACGGCCATCAAGCGTGCGGAAGCCGAACAGGCGGTTGCCGACGGCTGCATCGAGCTTGACATGGTCGTCAATATCTCGCAGGTGTTGAGCAACCGTTGGGATTACGTGCGGCAGGATATTGGTGCCGTCATCGAGGTGGCGCACGCGGCGGGCCGCAAGGTCAAAGTGATCTTCGAGAATTCGTACCTCAACGACCAGCAGAAGATTCGCCTGTGCGAGATCTGCACCGAACTGAGCGCGGACTGGATCAAGACATCAACCGGTTACGGTTCCGGCGGCGCGACGTTTGACGATCTCAAACTGATGAGAAGCCATGCGGGCGACAATGTGCAGGTCAAAGCCGCGGGGGGCGTCCGCGACCTCGATACGCTCCTGGCGGTTCGCGGGTTGGGTGTCACCCGCTGCGGGGCCAGCCGAACCAGCGAAATGCTGGGGGAAGCCCGCCGTCGACTCGACTTGCCGCCAATCGACGTTAAGGCACCGAGTAACGCTGGTTATTAGTTGGACAGTGCAGCGTCGACCTCGATGCATTGGAATTCCCGGCGTCGGCGCGTTCTGCAAGTCTTTGACGCAGGGATTCGATGTGCCGTTGCAGATGCAACTGGTTCCGCCGGTTCCCGCATGAGGTGTGCGGCACCGGCACCCGGTTCAAGACGAGGCGGCGCGCACGTGATGAATGAGGCAACGTCAAACCGCGCGTGCGGGAATTGGTCCGCCGCCCTGGCATTGGTCGAATCAACACCTTGAGGTAGAAGTGGGGCAGGTGCTGGCAAGGCTCGTCGAGGCATCGTGTTCGGCGATTGGCACTGTGCGATAGACGGTTCGTCACCGGTGCCATCCGAAAAGACCGAGTGCAATTCGGCGACAATCCGGGACCGGATCGTTCTTCGCCGCCGATGAGATTCGACTGCGGACAAACGGCCTGTCGGCGAAAAAGGTGCCTGTCCCGCTGACGGTGTGTGCGCTGCTGAATCACGCTCGGCCATTTAGGGATCGATGACTTTCGTGGCGATGGCCTCTTGGATCAAGTCGTGGATCGAGCTAAAGCCGCGACCGGGCTGAACCAGTTGGGTCATGATCGCGCCCGTTTCGGCGACTGTCAGGCGTCGTCCCCGCGCGTCCCCCCACACCAGTCGCGCCTCCCGGCACGGTTGGCAGACCATGTGCAACTGATCGTCTTCCTTGATAAAGACAACCTCGCTCGCCTTCCGGCAAGCGACGCACTCATCCGTAAACGTCTGCGACTTGTTGAGCGCTTCGAAGTATTGCCAAGAGAGGAAGTCCTTGGCGGCCAGAATATGATTTAAGTAATTGCGGGAGGGACGAAGCCCATCGGACGTCTTGTCAGCCTGCGCTTGATACGTCATGCACGGCACCGGTTGATCGTCCAGGAGAACGGTCACTTGCGTGCGCTGGTAGTGATCGGGGTAGCGTTCGGATTCGTCCAGCCGGCCCAGGTGGTCGTCAATGATGTCGTAGAGTATGCCCTCGACCTCGCCGGCCGGGTCTTCGTTGATATTGGCGAATCCAATCCCTGGCGGCAGCCTATCCCGCATCGCCAACTTATTAAACAGCAATCGATATCCTGGCAACACGGCGCGTTGTGCGCTTGTGTATTCGACTTGTTTCTTCTCCATAATCGCCGGGTTGCAGTTCGAGCCGTATGCAAAATACTTCATTATCAAGAATGCCTGCCTGGAAAAATGGTCTGTGTTAAGTGGCGCGTGCGCTTCGCAGCGTTCACCACCCTGCGGTTGGCGACAGTGTACCATATTTCGTCGTACCCGCCGGGAAGATCACTTCAAAGCCCGCAGCACCGCATGAAATGACTGTGGATGCCCAGAAAGGGTCGTTCAGGTTCCGGCAATCGGCAGCCTGGCGGAACTCATTGTCCGGACGACGGGCCTCGTATCGGGCCAGCTTCATAATCTCCGGTGAACACGGTTGCAATGAGCTTCAGCAGTACCGTCAGCAACAGAAAACCAAAGGCCCAGATTCCGGCAGTGACTTTCCATTCCACGAGGCTCGGCGAGTACTCGACGATCTCGTGAAGCGTTGACGGGATGAAGCCAGGAATGATGAGGCCCATCCCCTTTTCGATCCAAATGCCAGCGATGCATAGCAAGCAGGCAGCGATACGGATGCTACCTCGCTCAAGAGCCGCTGGCATGAAGAACAGGGCGGTGCCGACAAGATTGAAGGCGGTCGCCGTCCAAATCCAAGGTACCAGGCCATAATGACCGTGGCTTCCAAAGTACAGGTATTGGGCCGAGGCTCCGTGCGCGCCACCGGTGTAGAACAAGGTGAAAATTTCACTCGCGAGCATCACAAGATTGATTGTCATCGCCACCCGAATGATCTGAATGAGCGTCCGGGCAGGTCCCGGTGGCGCCGCATATCCGGTGGTGAGGCGCAGGATTCTCATCACGAGAATGATGAAGGCCGGTCCGCTGACGAAGGCCGACGCAAGAAATCGCGGAGCGAGCAGTGCTGTGTTCCAAAATGGTCGTCCACCAAGGCCGCAATAGAGAAACGCCGTAACCGTGTGGATGCTAATCGCCCAGATAATGGACAAAAATACGAACGGCACATACCACTTGGGGTTCGGCTTTCGGCCGAGGTATCGCATGTAGAGCAGATAGCCCACGATGTGCAGGTTGATCAGCAGGTAACCGTTCAGCACGATGACGTCCCACGTCAGCATTGAGACCGGCCAGTTGACTCGCCCGATCAGCGGAATGAGATGCCAGAAACGATCAGGCCGTCCGAGGTCCACAACGACGCTCAGCGTCGACATCACGATTGCGGCAATCGCGACGGCCTCGCCAATGATGACGACTTTATGCATTTCCTCGTCGTCATAAAGGTAGGCAGGAATGACCATCATCACACCACCGGCCGCCAGGCCAACGCAGAAGGTGAAATTTGCGATGTAGAGTCCCCAACTGACGTGGTCCGTCATGTTCGTGACGATCATCCCTTCCGCGACCTGATGTGCCCATGCGTTGGCACCGACCAGCGAAATCGCGGTCAGGACGAACATCCAGACGTAGAAGCCCAGCCCGCCATTGGTTGCTTCACCCAGCCCCCACCAAAGGAAACGCGGGTAGCTGCGAATCGCGTCGGGAGACGCAAGGCTTGTTTGCTTCTGGGCCGTCATCGAGGGCATGCTGATCAATCAAAGAAGTAGAAGAAGTTGGGCTGCGTACCGAGTTCCTCTTTTAGCACAAAGACACGTTTGTTCTGGAGCACCCAGTTGATATCCGAATCTGGATCATTCAGGTCGCCGAAAAGACGGGCGCCGGTCGGACAGGCTTCCAGGCAGGCTGGCAAGCGACCTTCGCGCGTTCGATGCAGGCAGAAATGACATTTCTCCATCGTGCCTTGTGGACGAATCCGGTTTGAGAGATATCCCTGATCCGGATTCACTTCGTCTGCCGGAATCTCGGGCGGTTCCCAGTTGAAGCGGCGCGCGTGGTACGGACAGGCAGCTTCGCAATAGCGACACCCGATACACCAGTTGTAGTCCACCACGACGATGCCATCATCCTCCCGCCACGTCGCTTCGACCGGACACGCGGTTACGCACGGAGGGTTTTCGCACTGCTGGCACTGGACCGGCATATAAAACTTGTCTTCCTGAGGAACCGAATGGTCGTAGGACGTAGTGCCATGTTCCATATCCATCGACCCCTTCGTCATTTCCAGCACGCGAATGTACGACTGGTCAACGCCACGGTGATGGTTGTTCTCCTGGTTGCACGCTTCCATGCAGGCGCCGTTGCCGTTGCATTTGCTAAGGTTAATCGCATAACCGAAGCGAACGCCGGGAATGGGCGGCGGATCAGAGATCGTAACGTCCTTGCCATACTGCCGTTGGGTTTCGGCTTCAAGTCGTTCGAAGACTCTCCGCTTTTCATCGTCCGTGAGTTCCTTGTAATGCTGCTGAAGAAACTCGTCGACCGAGACATTCTCCGGAATGCTCCAGAGTGGCGACACGGCTTTTCCGAACGCTGCCAGTCCGAGCGCTGCGCCGGCAGCCTTCAAGGCCGTACGACGGCTTGAAGGTTGATTCAGAATTGGCAACGTTGGCCCGCTGGAGGTTCCCGCCCGTTCGTCTCGCGAGGAGTCGTCGGCGTTGTCGACAGTCAATGTTCCGTCCTTGTATGGTCGAGAAAGCGATCACGCGGCTTGAAGGTGGGTTGCATTTTGGGGAACTGCGGCGCATGGGGGTCGTGGCAATCGATGCAGTTGTTCTTCACTCGCGGTCCACGACTCAAATCCCAGTAGCCGGTCATGCCACCATGGGCCCCGTGGTTGTAAGCGTTCATCTGCGGTCCGTGACATTGGCCGCAAAGCGTCATCACATCCGTGAACGCCAGGCGACGGCCGTCCGCCAATTTCAGCGCGTCGTAGTTGCGCTCATCGTGACAGGCCAGGCAACTTACCGTGCCGTGCGAGAACGACATGCCGCTGTGGAAATCGTCCAGGTCCGTCGCGCGTCGGTTCTCGTGGTCAGGCGGGCGCGTGGTGTGGCAGGTTGAGCAAGCTGCCGTGACCGCATTTCCTTGCAGGTCGGTCAGGCCGGTCGCCACGCGCGGCGGTCCGGACGGCCGCCTGATGGACACCGTAAACTTTTCTCGCGAGTCTGCCGACCTCGCAGGCAACTCGACCTCGCGATCACGTGCGGGCGCCGGTTCGGTCGTCGATCCGGGGGCGCTGTGAGCACGTTGCATTGCGGCACCCGACATTGCCGCGCCAACACCACCGATGGCAACGCCTAGGGATACCAGGACGAGCAACCATCGCCGCCAGGCGAATTCGTGTGGGCCAGTCGCCGACTCTCTCGATTGGTGCTGGGGAGCTCGCACGTTCACGAACGCTTTCGTGGCATTAGGTCTGGGATCGTCTTCTTATCCAACGCAACTTCGCCTAGCTTGCTCGGATCGTCAAGGAGATTCGTCAAGGAGTTGATGTCGTGGAAACCGCGGGGCGTGTCCCGCGGTCCCCCCGGGCACTTGGTAATTCTCTGTAGCGTGTCGACAGCCGGCACAACGTCGAGTGACGCGAAGTTGCCAGCAGCGTTGCTTAACCGATCACCTCCGCCCGGCCCGCGTCGCGCTTCACCGAATCAAGTTGATGCAAGACGTTCGGCCGATCCTCGCAAGATACCCGTGTTGCGCCGGAAATCTCCGTTCGGCGAACGTGTCCGTCCGGCTGGTACGCCAGATTCACAGCGGCGCCAACTGCCGAGTTGGCAGTTGACCAAATCACGAAAATGAATGTAGACTTTCGCGTCTCCAATAGCAATGCGGTTGTGATTGAACGTCGCCGCCTGCGGCTACGGAGTTTTTCATATTACTCTGCACGAGCAAAGGCCGGCCATGATTGCTAGTCTGGTGGTCACACTTGAGGAAGTCTCCGGTCGCGCGGGAGATGTCGTCGAGGAGATTTCCAGGATGCCAAGCGTTGAACTCGGCGAGTTCGAGCGTCACGCGCGGAGGATTCCGATCACGATCGATTCATCAACCCCTCGTGCGCTCGAAGAGGCAACGCGACGACTCCAGGAATTTCACGGCGTTGCATTTGTCGATGTCGTGTTTGTTCATTTTGAGAACGAATGTGAGTGCACTTCAGCAGATCCTCACGGAACGGACTGACCATGAACGGCGACACGCCCGCAGCGACGAGTTCCATCCAGCGCCGGCAATTTATCAAGGCGACCGCGATGGCGGCGGCGACGGCGGTTGCGGGCGGACCCGGCTACGTGCTTCCAATTCTTGCAGATGACGCAACGGGCGCTGTGCACTGGGACAAGGCTCCGTGCCGATTCTGTGGGACCGGTTGCCATGTTCAGGTCGGCGTGCAGGACGGCAAAGTTGTGGCGGTAGCTGGCGACAAAAACGCGGACGTCAACAAGGGGCTGCTTTGCGTCAAGGGCTATCATGTCGGCTCGGCCCTCTATGGGAAAGATCGCCTGACCAAGCCGCTGCTGCGAGAAGGCGATCGCTACCGCGAGATCACGTGGGACAAGGCCATCGAGACGATCGCCGATCGAATCGAGGCCGCGCCTGAACGTTTCGCGTTCTATGGCTCCGGCCAGTGGACAATTCCCGAAGGGTATGCTGCCCAGAAATTCATCAAGGGTGGCCTCTCGAACAATCATATCGACCCGAACGCGCGATTGTGCATGGCGTCAGCGGTCACGGGATTTCTTGCCACGTACGGCGTCGACGAACCCGCCGGCTGCTACGACGATCTGGACGCCTGCGACGTCCTGATCATGTGGGGAAACAATCCGGCGGAGATGCATCCGGTCTTGTTCTCGCGTGTCGTCGATCGGCGCAGTCGAGGCGAGAAGGTCATGCTGATCGACATCAGCACGCGGCGAACTCGAACGACCGAAGCCTGCCAACACTATCTCGAAATGAAGGGTCACGGCGATTTGGCGATCGCCAATGGCATCGCGCATTTACTGCTCAAGAACGAAACCTACGATCGGAAATTCGTCGAATCCTTCTGCAATTTCAAAGCGCCGGATGACGACAACCCAAGCCTGGACGGCCGGGCGATCACGTTTGACGAATACAGGGAACTGCTCGAACCGTACACGCCGGAACACGTTGAGACGCTGTCTGGAGTTCCAGCGGAAAAGATTCGGATGCTGGGAGATGTTTTCGGAAATCCAGACCTGAAGATCACGTCGCTGTGGTGCATGGGGATGAACCAGCACACACGAGGCACGGCCATCAATTCGATGGTCCACGGCGTGCATCTCCTCAGCGGGCATTTTGGTACGCCTGGCAACGCCCCGACAAGCCTGACTGGTCAGCCATCCGCGTGCGGGACGGTGCGAGAAGTCGGCACCCTCGCTCATACACTTCCCGGTGGACGCGTCGTTGCGAACGAAGAGCATCGGCAGCAAACGGAAGGGTTCTGGAATGTTCCTCCCGGTCGCATCAACCCAACTCCCGGTTTTCACACCGTGCAAATGTGGGAGAGCTTTTGCACTCCAACCAACCAGGGCGGCGACATCGGAACCATCTGGGTTCAAGTCACCAATCCGGGCCAAACGCTGCCGAATCTCAACAAGCTGTTCAATCCCAAAGGCGACAACAAGGCCGAACTGGAGGACAAGTTCCTGATTGTCAGCGACGTCTATCCGACCGCGACAACGCGTTTGGCCGACCTGATTCTTCCGTCAGCGATGTGGGTTGAAAAAAATGGCGTGGTGGGCAATTCGGAGCGACGCACGCAGCAGTGGTTCAAGATGGTCGATCCACCCGGTGAATCACGCGACGATTGCTGGCAAACGATTGCCGTGGCTCACGCGTTGTTCGCGCGCGGCATGGAAGGCATGAAGGATCGAGACGGTCGCTTCTTGTTTGACATCAAGAAGAATGACGAGACGGTGCCGATCTGGGAGTGGGAGCACTACTACGACGTCAATGTCGATCAGCATTTGTTCGACGAGTACCGGCAATTCAGTCGGCTCAAACATAAAGACCTGGCGCCGTACAGCGAATATGTCAAAGCACGCGGCCTTCGCTGGCCTGTGGTCGAAAGGGACGGCAACTGGCACGAGACCCATCTGCGATTTTCCGAAGGGTACGATCCCTACGTGGAAGAAGGCAAGGGAATTCAATTTTACCATTCGTCCACGCATGATGACCGGGCTCAAATCTGGTTCCATCCGTGGATCGCTCCGGCCGAAGTGCCCGATCGCGAATACCCGTTGATGTT
>JAUIHJ010000308.1 GCA_030432015.1 bacterium | reverse complement strand
GCTGCCGACGTTCCTGGTGACGTCGTCACGATGAATTCGACCGTTCGCCTCCGAGACATCGACACGGGTGAACTTGAAACCTACACGTTGGTTTTTCCTCATGAGGCGAATATCACGTGTAACAAGCTGTCGGTCCTCGCGCCAATCGGGTCTGCGATGCTCGGCAACCATGTGGGCGATATCCTCCAGTGGCGAGTCGCTGGAGGTGGGCGGCGGTTGCGGGTTGAAGAGGTACGATACCAGGCGGCGCGAGAAAATGCCTTTTAACGGTCCTGGCAAAGCGGATCGGTCGGTACGACTGATCGCTGTTTGGAATCGATTGTCGTTTGCGGAAACGACGTAGCGGCTGTGTCGACCGGTTTTGCGATCCGCCTCGCGATACGCGTGGGTCACGGAAACAGCTCCAACGGCCGCCTGACGTCGCCTGACTTCGCCTGGGTTGCCTTGGCTGCAACGCAGGGTGCCCTCACGGATGGCGAGATGGCCAGGCACGCGTCGTGGCGTTGCTTTCGCCTCCGACTTCGCCCTCGACGCTACCGAGCGGCCTCGCCGTCAACCCACGCTCGCATGTCAGCCACATCGCGAATGCAAAACCTGCACCGGGATTTTGAAGCCGCCAAGCCTTTTGGTCGGACTTCGAGCCCGCGGGCGATTTGGCCCCTTTTGGATTCTTCCTGTTGGTGCCTAACTGGTTCACCATTGACCGCCAAGGCGTCCTCACCGACGCGACGCTTCCGACGTTTGCCATACCGACTTCCTGCGATCGGGAGGTCGACGAGATGCTCAAGGCAATGACAACATCCGCACGACGGAAGGCAGACTTCCTTCAGTTCCAGCTGCCACTCATCTTTGCTCCACGGTATGATGATGGAATGTAGAATGTTGATGCCCCTTTTTAGTTTGCCCAATTCGCACCCGTCGTGACCACCGCCCGCGCCAACTTCGATCATTTCTACCACCATCGAATCATGTGCAAGTTCATTCTCCTCTTGCTGCTCGCCGGAGTCGTCACGCCGGTGCTGGCGGATGAAGCGGATTCGGAGGTTGATTCTCGTCCGCTTGAGTTCTTTGAAGCGAACATTCGGCCTGTGCTCATCCGGTATTGCTATGAGTGCCACTCGGCCAAGGAAGGCACCGCTGAGGGCGAATTGCAGCTCGATTCGCAACTGGCGATTCGTCGTGGCGGTTCGCGAGGGCCAGCGGTCGTTCCAGGTCGGCCGGACGCGAGTTTGCTATTACATGCGATATCGTACACCGATGCGGATTTAAGGATGCCGCCGAATTCTCGCCTGCCAGATGCTGCGATCGCGAACCTAACAACGTGGATAAAAATGGGCGCGCCCGACCCACGCACCAACGCCATTGCGGCGGAGGGCACTGGTTGGTCCGGTTTGAAAGCGGCCCGCGAACATTGGGCGTATCAAGAGCCAACCGTTTCTCCTCCGCCCGTCGTAAAGCATGCGAGTTGGCCGCGCGGCGACATTGACCGTTTTGTCCTGGCGACATTGGAAGCAAACGGCATGGCGCCGTCAGCGGACGCGACGCCGGAAATTCTGCTGCGGCGTTTGCACTTCGATCTTGTCGGTTTGCCGCCGTCGCTGACCGCACGCGATCGGTTTCTCACCCAGTCAAAGCAAGCAGGCATCGAGGCGGCGCTCGAGGTGGAAACCGACGAATTGCTCCAGTCGCCGCAGTTCGGAGAACGCTGGGGACGTCATTGGCTCGACGTGGCGAGATTCGCGGAATCGAGTGGCGGCGAATCCAATATCGCGTTTCCGCACGCGTGGCGATTTCGAGACTATGTGATCGACGCGGTCAACGCGGATGTCCCGTATGACCGTTTTCTTACGGAGCAACTCGCAGGCGACTTGCTGCCGTACGACGGTGATGCGGAGCGAGCGCGGTTGTTGATCGCGACCGGATTCCTTGCGGTCGGGACGAAGAATATGGGCGAAAACAGCGAGGAACAATTCGAAGCGGATCTCGTGGATGAGCAGATTGACTCGCTGACGCGGGCTGTGCTGGCAAGTACCGTTGCATGTGCACGCTGCCACCATCACAAGTTCGATCCGTTCACGATGCACGACTACTATGCGTTGGCGGGAATCTTTCGCAGCACGACCACATTCTTCGGTACGCATACGTCACCCGCAAATGTGCGTAGCGGCGATCCGTTGCCGCTGCCGCGTGTCGATGGCCAACAACTCTTTCATCCATCCCTGAAGCCCAAGCAGCTTCGAGAACTCCAGGCAAAGCTGGCCGAATTGGAGGCCGAATGGGCGGAGATCGAGGCTGCGCGGCGAGCGATCTTCACAGGTCAGTCGCCGGAAAAAACATTTACATTGCGCGAGGTGCTGGCAAATATTTGGCGACGAGGTCCCATCGAAGGCAAGCTGGAGACGGTCGATGAACATGGTCAGGCGCTGCCGCTGGCGATGGGCGTCTTGGATCGAGACCAACCGCTCAACACTCGGTTACTTGCGCGCGGCGAGATTGGACGGCCTGGGGAGATCGTTCCGCGCGGATTCCCGATGTCCTTTGATTTCAATGCGAGCATGTCCATCCCTGCGGATCAAAGCGGGCGACGGGAACTTGCACGATGGCTTACCCATCCGCGGCACCCCGTGACGAGCCGTGTCTTTGTCAATCGCGTTTGGGGACACTTGTTTGGCGCCGGCCTGGTCGAAACCTTTGACAACTTCGGAACGACCGGCGGCACGCCGAGCCACCCGGAGCTGCTGGATACGCTCGCCGTTCAATTTGTCGAAGACGGCTGGTCGCTCAAACGACTGGTCAAGCGGCTTGTGCTAACGCGGACATGGCGTCAGTCGTCGCGATACGACGTGGACATGTTTCGAAGTGACCCCGAGAATCGGTTGCGGTGGCGGATGCCGAAACGTCGGCTGGAAGCGGAAGCCATTCGCGACGCGATGCTGGCGGCCTCGGGCGAATTGGATTTATCGCGACCGGACGGGTCGCTGGTGGCACGTGTAATTGGCGACAAACCAATCTCGCTGATCGGGCTGGACAAGAGGCTGCCGAGAGATCTCGACGGTTCCACGCATCGCGCCGTCTACCTGCCGGTGATCCGTGACCGACTCCCGGACGTGTTGGAACTGTTCGACTTTGCCGAACCAAGTCTCGTTACGGGCGAACGCGATCGAACGAACGTTCCAGTGCAAGGGCTGTATCTGATGAACAGCCCGTTTGTGAAGGCGCGCGCTGCCGCGCTGGCGGCGCAACTGAAGAAGGAAACGACGATTGAGGACCAAGTTCAGCGAGCTTTTCAACGTTGTTTTGGGCGCGAACCGGATCAAACAGAATTGGATCGCGGGTTGGCGTTCTTGGGTCGCGGCGGCGACGCTGTGCTTGCCTCGTTTTGCCAGGCTTTGCTGTCAACTGCTGAATTTAGAAACCTGGATTAGTGCAGAACATGATTGAAAACCTTAAACAATCGCGCCGAGCCGCGCTCATGTCGCTCGCCTCGAGTTTCGGCTACCTGGCGTTCGCCGGACCGTCGGACCAAGCAGCGGGAGACGACGCAAGATCCTCCGACCGTGCGCTTGCTCCCAAAGCGACTCAATTCCCGGCTCGCGCGAAACGCGTCATTTTTCTTTGTATGAATGGCGGACCTTCGCATGTCGACCTCTTCGATTACAAGCCGATGCTCGGCAAGCACGCCGGCAGTCAGGCACCGAATAGCGTTTTCAAGAACACGGCTAACTTGATGGCCTCGCCATTTCGCTTCGCCCAGCATGGCGATTCAGGACAGTGGATCTCCGAATTATTTCCGCACCTCGCCCAGCACGCCGACGACTTGTGCGTCATCAACAGCATGCACACCGATCTGCCGAACCATTCGCAAGCCTTCATTCAGATGCACACGGGGAGCTTTCAGTTCACACGACCGTCGCTTGGTGCCTGGACGCTTTACGGTCTGGGCACAGAAAACGACAACCTGCCCGGATTCATCACGCTTAGCCCGCCTTCAGAAAATGGTGGCGCACGCAACTACGGGAGCGCGTTCCTGCCCGCAGTCTATCAAGCAACGAAGATCGGCGCGAATCAGATCCCGGAGTTCTACCGCAAACTGCTTGGCGTTGACGCCGAACCCGGCCCGCCACTGAAGAATATCCGCAACGAATGGCTCACTTCGCGCGAGCAGCGTCGCCAACTTGACCTGATTCGGGATTTGAACGGCCACAAGCTAACTCGCGACGAATACAACCCGGAGGTCGAAGGCGCAATCGAGTCATTTGAGATTGCGTTTCGCATGCAGAGCGAGATTCCCGGCCTGCTGGATACGTCGTCGGAGACCGAGTCGACCACACAGGAGTACGGCATCGGTTCCGGCCGATCGACGGATCAGTTCGGCCGCCAATGCCTGCTTGCTCGGCGAATGATCGAGGCCGGTGTACGATTCGTCGAAGTCACCGCGCCGGTGGGCTGGGACCATCACTTTCAGCTCGGCCAGGTCCTGCCCGATGCGTGCGCGGCGACAGATCAGCCCATCGCGGCATTACTGGCCGACCTCAAGCAGCGCGGCCTGCTCGACGACACACTTGTCATCTGGGCCGGCGAGTTTGGGCGCACCCCCTACGCCCAAAGCGGCACGGGACGCGACCACAACAACAAGGGCTACACCGTTTGGATGGCCGGGGGCGGCGCGAAACCCGGTCTGCGTTACGGCGCCACCGACGATTTCGGCTACCAAGCCATCGAGGCCCCCGTCCACGTTCACGACTGGCATGCCACGATCCTGCATCTTCTTGGCTTCGACCATACACAACTCACGTTTAACTACGCCGGTCGCGACTTCCGACTGACCGACGTGCACGGCAAGGTGGTCGACGGCCTCATCGCATAACAGCGTTTCTCCAATCACCATCTCGCGGAGAATATTGGCGAACGTGATCCCTACGCTGGCGGTCTCGTTCCAACCAGCGATTGTGGAGCATCGTCCCTTCAACCCGTTCGGATATTAAACCTCCTCGAATCAACCAGCGAAATCAAGCGACCCGCCCCACGTAGCAGTCAACGATCCAAGGAGTCTTCGAGCCTGATTCGTTCGAACTGAAATTCGGCAACGGCTGAAAAACCTGACATTTGACCGGGGGCGACGGCGCCTGCCAGTTGGGGCTGAAGCGCGGCGGTTATGTAAGGGCCGTGCTTCGCTTTGCGGGAAGGGGAGGGAAGGGGGAGAGTGACGGTGGTTTCTGGTCGCTGCCTATTCAACATGGCGTACCTTGTTGCCGTCAACTTCACCCGAGAGCTTCACGGGCAACCCCAGCAGCGAGCGGCTGCCGATTCGCTGACTCCAGCGCAGTTGATCGTACGGCGTAGCGACCGTCAGATTAGGAAATCGCCTCAAGAGTCGCTCGAACGCGATTTCCGCTTCCGCCTTGGCCAGTTTGAGACCGAGGCAAACATGAATGCCGCGGCCAAAGGCCATGTGGTGATTATTTTCTCGGTTGATGTCGAATCGACCCGGATCGGGAAACTCAGCCGGATCGTAGTTTGCTCCGGCCAACAGTGGCATGAAGAATTCACCGCGCTTGATCTGACGTCCGTAGAACTCTATGTCGTGCCGGACAAATCGCGGCTTGGTCATTTGGATCGTCGAATTGTATCGCAACATTTCATCGACGGCGGCATCAACTTTGGTCCAGTCGGCCAGCAGTTGGGCCTTGGCGCCGGAATGTTGGTCTAATGCCAATAACCCGACGGTCATCAAGTGCGTCGTCGTTTCGTGTCCAGCGATCAAGAGAAGGAAGACCGACGCAAGGAGTTCCTCCTCGCTCAGCCGGTGGCCATCCTGTTCCGCCCGTACCAGCGCAGACATCATTCCAGGGCGAGCATGCCTGCGGCAATCGTCGAACTGCGAGCGGAGGTACCGCTGTAGTCTGCCCATCCGTCGCATTACCCACAGAATACTGACGAGGCCGGTGGCGTGACTGAAATCGCACCATTTTTCAAACTTGCCCCGATCTTGATCTGGCAAGCCGAGCAATTCGCAGATCACCGCTAGCGGTACACGGCGGGCAAACTCGTTCTGAAAGTCAACCGTCCGATCGCCATCGGCCACTTGCTCCAGCACGTCAAGTTGTCGGTCAACGATCCGCTCGATACCCGGCCGCATTTCGTCCACACTTTGGCGCACGAAGGCCGATTCGACGAGGCTCCGCAACCGACGATGATCAGGCTCGTCCATGGTCAGCATATTTTGCATCATGGATTTGACGACCTGGGGCAGGAGCCACCCCATCGCTCCGAGAAAGGCCGTACGGCTTTTGCGACCAGCATTCATGGCGTCCGTGCAAAAGCGATCTTTGTCGCGCAATACCGTGTCGGCCGCTTCATACGTCGTCGTGATCCAACACGTGCCGACCATCGGTAGCTTCGCTTGGAGAATCGGCCCCATGTCGCGTAATTCGTTGAAACGTGGAAACGGATTTCGTTTGAACCCGGGAGAAGTCAGGTCGATCTTGTGAATCGTCATATCACGTTTCCCGCTGGGTCGATGGGTGGCAGTCTTGAGAGGTGGAATCGCATTTGAAGCAGGGTGCGAGGAACCTCATCGGATACGTGTCGGTCAAATAATTTGCGGCTCTCCCGGTTCGGATCGAGTCAGCAGCAGGCTGCGCCCGACAGCCCGACGCGAGGATGAAGGGCATGGCGAAGCGGGCGTGCAAAGCCGACGGTGATGCCTTGCCGACAATCGCCCGAGTCGTCACTCGTTTCATGGCTTGAAATAAGAAACGCACCCGTTCCTCGGTGAGCTTCGCCGCGTTCTTTAACCAGGCAACCTTGAATGTGGGTCTTGAAGCACGAGAGCTTCCCGATTCACGTGACTCTCGTGAACACACGCCGCACCGGGCTCAGCGAAGGCTCGACTGCCCCCAGACGCATCAATCGACTCAAGAGCAAAGGCGGGGGTCTCGGCAGGGAGATCTCCGCGGCGGGCGCGGGGAAGGCGAACCATCCAAGCAAATAATCCGGGAATCCACCCGCTAACATCGTCCACGATGCTGTAGACGACCGGAATCACGACCAACGTCAAGACTGTCGAAGTCAACATGCCGCCAACCACGCAGGCGCCCATCGGTGCGCGTGATGCGGCACCTTCACCCAGTCCGATTGCCACGGGAATCATCCCCGCGATCGTCGACATGGCCGTCATCAAAATCGGTCGCAGGCGAACCGGGCCAGCCTTCAAGAGGGCGCTATTGCGATCCATGCCGCCACGTCGCAGGAAGTTTGTGTAGTCGACCAGTAGGATCGCGTTCTTCGTGACCAACCCCATCAACATCACCATCCCAATCATGCTGAAAATGTTCAGCGTTCGGCCGGTGAGCCACAAGCCGCCGAAGGCACCACCGACCGACAATGGTAGCGACAACATGATCGTGAGCGGGTGGAGGTAGCTCTCGAACTGAGCGGCGAGAATCATGTACGTGAGGATCACTGCCAGGAACAGACAGAAAAAGATACTTGCGAACGACTCGGCCATCATGTCCGCCGAGCCCGTGAAGACCGAGACGACTCCCGCGGGCAATCCGATCTCGGCTTCGAGTTGTCTCACGTCCTCGACACCTTCACCCAACGGCTTACTCGGCTCGAGATTCGCCAGCACCGTGACCTGCCGACGGCGGTTCTGTCGTTCAATCGAAGTCGGGCCAAAGGTCTCGCGAATCGAAGCCAGATGTTGCAGTTCCGTCAATTGACCGTCATCGCGTCTTACCGGCAAGGCCCGTAACGCGCCTGATCGTTCACGCTGTGAACCAACAAGCCGGACACGCACATCAATGTTCTTGCCCCCATCTTCATACGTCGTAACGGCCTGGCCACCGATCAAAGAAGAAACGGCTTTGCCTAGGTCCTCGACCTTAACGCCAAGGTCGGAGGCCCTGTCGCGATCAATGTCGATGGCAATTTCCGGCTTGCCCGATTGTGATGTCGAATTGACATCCACGAAGCCCGGAGTGCCTTGCAACCGCGCGACGACCTGCTCGGCGACCTGCTCCAATTCGCCGAGGTCGTCGCCGCGCAGGTTGTATTGAATCGGCGCCGAACGAAATCCACCGCCACCCATGCGGTTTACCGGATCAACACTGAGCCGCAAATGAGCCAAATCGGCGAGCCGCTCGCGCGCCATGCGCATCAGCGATTCCTGCGAGATCTCGCGTTGCGACGTGTCAACCATTTGAACCAGGACCTGCGCAACGGTAACGACTCCTTCGTACTGCCCACCGATCGTCGTATAGACATCTTTCACGGCGGGCAAGTCGGCCATCCGTGATTCGATTTCAAGGGCAATCGACGACGTCTGCTGAATCGACGAGCCGACCGGGGCCTCGATCTGAATGCTGAACTGCCCTTCGTCTTCCGCTGGTGTAAACTCTTGTCCGATGAAGGGAAGCAACATCATGCTGCCAACAAACACGCTAATCGCCGCCAGGATCACGATGATGCGGCGGCGCAGCGCGAAGCCCAGCACACGCCCGTAGAATCGTTCCACGACGTTAAAGACTGCCTCGAACGCCGCGTCGAAGCGGCTGAACAGCCTCTTGTTTCGCGGTGATTCTGCGTGCGTGAGGACTCTTGCACACAGCATCGGCGACAGGGTCAGCGCGATCAGCGTCGAAACCACCACCGCAAACGTGACCGTCATGCCGAACTCGTAAAAGAACTGGCCGACGAGTCCGTCCATGAAGGCGACGGGAATAAAGACCGCAGCGATCGATAGTGACGTCGCAACGACGGCAAACCCGATCTCGTTCATGGCGACAACGGCAGCTTCGAGACTGCTAAGGCCGTCTTGCATGTGCCGATAGGTGTTCTCCAGAACCACGATCGAGTCGTCGATGATCATGCCGACCGATATCGTCAGCGCCAGCAAGGTCATCGTATTCATCGTAAACCCCATCGCGAGCATAAACGCGTACGTCGAAATGATCGTCGCCGGGATCGTCACGGCCGAGATGAATGCTCCGCGAAAGCTGCGGAGGAAAATCAGGATCACTAGCCCTTAAACAAGCGAAGGCTGAGCGGATTTAAGGGCTAGTATCTAACCTGGTTGGCGTTTTTGGCAGTATTCGTAATGCTTGATGCCGTTGATGCCTTTTCGGCTTCCTGCAGCGTCGAGAAGGCACT
>JAUIHJ010000307.1 GCA_030432015.1 bacterium | reverse complement strand
TGGTCGGGTTAAATACGACCTTTTGACGGATGCCTCACTAAGTTACAATGTGCGTGCGACTTGCGAATACCACTTTTTGATTGACTTACCACAACAGCTTATTTGCCTCTGTTTTGGTTTGTTGCCGTTTGTGGCGGCAGCGACGTCAACGCAAGTCCTGAATAAGTATGCCTTTGAGTCGCACGACATTGGTAAGAAGGGCGTTTCTCCGAAGCCGAAGGTTACAGGTTCGAACCCTGTCGGGGATACTTTTGATGGATCGACCTCCGGGTCGATCGTAAGTGCTGATGGGCGAGTAGCTTCCGGGCAACAACGCTCAACGTTGTTTGAACTTGCGGCGATCTTCGGATCGCCGTTTTTGTTGCGCTCGCCGCCAGCTTCAGCGCAAAGCGATGCAGACTGATACGTCTCCGACGCGAGCCGTTCCTCACGTCCATATCGGCACGGCGCGGCGGGCGTGCCGGCATTCGGTGCTCACGCTCCGCTTCGACACGCGTGTTGGAAGTCCTGGAAAAGATCGATCGACCGGTAACCTGAATGTCGTCCTCGCCGACAGCCGAACAAGGAACTTGCTGAGTCCGTGGTCAATTTATGGTAAGCCTTAAGCCCCCGGCACGAGTATTTTGCCAGAAGCATTTTCGGTCTGAGAAGCAACTGCCGGTTAACGTTTCATCCTGGTTCTGCATTAGCTCCATCGGATGTACGAATCACGCTCACGAATTCACCGATGATCCTGATGTCGGCCGCGTCTTCTGCGGAAATGCAAATCGCTTCATAGTCCGGGTTCAGTGGCTGGAGTTCGATGGACTGATGCTGCCAGCCTTCCTCGTCGACTTGTTTCGTGGAGTGATAACGTTTCACCGTGTACCGCCCGCCATTCTCCGGATCGATCGACGAGTTCGACTGAATCAACAGGATTCGATTCTGGCGTGTTCCGCCGGGATCGGGCCGGAACAAACACCATTGGCCATCGCGGATTTCCGGCTCCATCGAATGGCCCACCACCTGCGACACGAACATGCCTGGTAGCAACTCCTGACTTGCGACTTGAACCCAGCCCAGCGACTCGGGAACGCCGTCTGGGCCCCAACCGCCGGCCGCAGCACTGAGATCATAAACGGGCACATGCGTCGTATAGTGCGCGACCTTGTTGATGCTCGGCTCGAGACGCGGCGCCGACGTGGCTGCGCGTCGGGACGCTGGTTCGACCGATTTGGATTGGGCGCCTACCGGGCTTGCGTGCCACTCTCCGTTTCGACGCGCGAATTGCACCTTGAAGTCGGTGCCAGGTAGACCGGCATCTGCGCCGAACCACGCGTGTAGCAAGTCACTCAACTTGTTGCCTTTCTCCCCGACGGGCGCGGCAACATTGCAGGCGACCTTGACAAACTTGAATTCCCAGCGAGATTCCTCAGGAAGAAGCACCACCGTGGGGCCGACAGGTCGGTTGGGTTGCTTCGACTTCTCCGGCACGAAAAGAATCGGCCGACCTCCGGCATGTGAGACCTTTGCTTCAAACGCGCATTCGCCCGGCTCTGCTTCAACGAGGCGACGACTCTTCGAGTACGCAGCCAAACGCCAATCGACAAGCTCTTCGGTGAGTGTCTCCAAAACCGATTGCAAACCTTTCGGGCAATCGTGATTGAAGACGAACCTGTTGCCTCGGCGCTGGAACCACGTATGACCGTTTTGGGCGGCGAGCCAACGATCGATCGGCCATTTCGTCCACCAGGCTGTCCACGTTGCGTCGTCGGCCGACGCGTGATCGACGGCGTGGCGATCTCCCGCCAGGTCGCGTCGAAGTACGGGGTGGTCGCGCAAGAAACCGCGACACTGCCGGGCAAACTCGCGCAAATCCGCTCCGGCGAACAACTGTCCCTGGTCGAGCAGCACTCGCAGGACGACCATCTTATACGACTTGTTGAGACTTGTGGTTTCAAGTGTGCGGAGCCACCCATGGAACTTCGCCACAACCTCACGTTCCGCGTCGCTCAAATCATCTTCGCTCGCGACGAACGCAAACCAGTCGCCAGCGGCTTTGCTGACAGCCCTTGGCAGGTATCCGCGACCGAAGAGTTCTGAAGCAGCAGGTCGTCGCCCGAGTTCGTCTCGAAGTGCGCGGTAGGCTTCAATTCCAGCCTTGGCCCCGGTTGGAATGAATTCTTTCAGCAGGTCGCGGGCGGCAAGCTCGACATCCAGCAGACAGCCTTGGGGGAGTTGTGGAGGCTCGCCCTTCAGCCAACCCTTCAATGTTTGCCATCCACGCTCCGAACCGTGGAGTGACAGAAGATGGATCAACCGCTGCGCAAAGATTCGATGGTTACCAACGAAGTCGATGACTAGAAGCCGGGACTTGCCTTCGCTGGCTCGCAACCCGCGCCCAAGTTGTTGCAGAAAAATGATCTTTGACTCGGTGGGCCTCAGCATGACGACCCGATCTACGGCGGGAATGTCGAGCCCCTCGTTAAACATATCGACGACGCAAAGGGCTTGTAGTTCACCACGCCTTAGTTGCTCTAACGATTCTCCACATCGATCACCTCCGCCCGAAAAGACCGCCGCCGAGTTTACGCCTTTGGAACGCAACCAGTCCCTGGCGAAGATCGCATGACGCCGAGAACAGCAGAACAAAATCGTTCGTTCGGCCGGATGTTCCTGAAGTGCGTGCCAAAGTCGATCCATACGCTCGCTGCGAACCACGCGCCGCTCAAGTTCCTCGAGTTCAAAGCGGCCGTTTCTCCACGGAACCTGCCGAAAATCGACCGTGTCCTTGATGCCGATATAATGGAACGGGACCAACGATTCCTCCGCGATGCCGTCACCAATCGTCGCGTGATGCGCTAGGTTATCATCGAAGATGGTCGCGACGTCGACTCCGTCCGTTCGTTCGGGAGTGGCCGTGAGGCCCAAAATGAACCCTGCTTGAATTTTGGCGAGTACTCGTCGGTAGCTCGGGGCGTGCGCGTGGTGGACCTCGTCGATGACGACGTAGTCGAACTCCTCATTCGACAATCGCTTGAGTCCCTCAGGACGTGACAGCTTCTGGATCGAAGCAACGACCAATTCACCCGCAAGCTTATTCCTCTGGCCGATATACCAGGCTGTCTTGGCGACACCGAGAGACGGGTCTAACACCTGCGATACGGCGGCTTCCGCCTGAGCGAGCATGTGTGCACGATGCGCGATAACCAGTACTCGGGGTCGCCGTTGCAGTTGATGACCGACTTCAATCGCATCGAAGGCAGCGAGCCACGTCTTCCCCATGCCGGTTGCCACGGCGACCAGAGCACGGCGATAGCCTGCCTCACGGATTCGCTTCAAAGACGCAAGGGCTTCCAACTGCCACGGGCGTGGTGACAAGACCTCCCGAGTGTCCGGTGATTCGGGTACGAAATTCGCTTCGCGATACCGCTTCGCCTTCGATGCGTAGTGTTCAATCAGTTCCGGGGTCAAGGGTGTCGCCGCTCCCCATAGTCGATCGAACTCCGTGACGAACTGCGCGTGAACACTCGACTGCTCGGCGCTCGTTGACAGCAGATTCCATTCAACGCCGGTTTCCAATGCAGCTCGTGAGAGATTGCTACTCCCAACGGACAGCAAGCCTCCTCGGTCATCCGCGACGTACCAAGACTTGGGATGAAACGAGGCTGGTCCGGACGGCAGCTTGTCGACTTCGATCAGCCGAACGTCGAGAGTTCCTCCCGTCGCCTCGTCCAGTGCCGAATCACACCACCCGCACAGCCGGTCGAGTGCACGTGGGTCCGAGATGCACAGATAGTCGCTGACCACAATACGGATGCGGGCATCGTTTTGAACGGCATCAAAAAGCCGCGATTCGATCACGTCCAAGCCAGATGGCTGGACGAACGAGGCGAGTACATCCACCGTCCTTGCCCCGGTGATCCGCCAGGACAACTCTTCCCACAGCGGCGAATCCGGATGGCCCACGCTCAGTCGCAGTCCGTTCTCGTGTTCTTGAGGCTGTAACTTCGTTGGCGCCTTCGTTGGTTCACGCAGGTAATTTCCCTTGTCGGGAATCACGTGCCGGACCCCACCGCGTGGATCCTCGACGTCACCCGCGTAGCGCGGTATCACATGCACGTGCAGATGCATCACGGTTTGACCGGCCGATTCGCCCGCGTTGAATCCGACATTGTATCCATCCGGCTTTGGCACCAGGGTCGCGTCAAGGTGTTGCCGGATGTCACTGATCAAGTCGACAACTGCGGCCTGCTCTTGCGCATCCGCGTCGAACCAGGTCGCTACCGGTCGTCGGGTGATGACAAGTACATGCCCCGGACTGACCGGAAAGCGATCCCAAACCGCAAACGCTTTCGCGTTGCAAGCGATCCAATCAGACGATGGGATAGTAAGGAAAGGCGAATCCGCCATGCTCGAATCCTAAGTGCCTTCAAATGGGAACACGAGATAGTCTGTTATTGTGCGTGTTTGGAATGATCAGGTCCATCGCGCCGGACGCGATAAGGTGTTAATGCTGCCCATAACGTATACTCTCTGCTAACGTCGACCGCAAAATGGCTGCGCGGCAGGCGTTCTACAGGGTGAGCAATCCGATTCGATTGACAGGAATTACGGCATATGAAGCCTGGAGTCTACGAGCAACTGGTGACGCTCAAGATTGAGGAGGAACTGACGCGGCTCGCGGATGCTCGCCTTTATGCTCTCTCACCAGTTGATCCTGAAGACAGGCATGCGGCCATTGCCCAGTTCCTCGAACACGTACTGGCGAACTGCCTGGCGACCTATCGCGGCAGCGAAGCAGCCGAGCGACAAACACGGCTGGTTGACCGGATCATCGCCACACTTGCCGAGGAATTGGGTGAGGACTGGACGGATCGACTTAATGTCACGTCGCCTTTGCGACGGTTGCTCACCGTTCATGCGACGCCCGAGGCTGCGACGCTTGAACGGCCGGACACCCCCCTTTCCCGATCGGCGCTTTTGACGGGAACACGGCTCGACCCGAGTCTGGGCAGCCAACTCCGCAAGGAGATTGCGACGTCGGATCGCGTCGATATCCTCTGCTCGTTTATCAAGTGGAGCGGCCTGCGGACGCTGCTGGACGACTTGCGGGGATTGTCCGGTCGTGGGCCGGCCGATGGCGCTCCCCGTCTGCGAGTGATTACGACGAGCTACATGGGGGCAACGGACCCACGAGCAATCGAGGAATTGAGCAAGTTGCCGAATACTGACATTCGAATCAGTTATGACACCAAGCGGACGCGACTGCATGCCAAGGCCTACATGTTTCATCGCGACACGGGATTCGGCAGCGCCTACGTCGGTTCGGCGAATCTCTCCAACGCTGCCTTGTCCGAGGGCCTAGAGTGGACAACCAAGGTTAGCCACTACGAACTGCCCTATTTGTGGAGCAAGATTACCAGCACCTTTGAAACGTATTGGCAGGACGACGAGTTTCGGCCTTATCAGCAGGATGCGCCGCAGCGTTTACGGCAGGCGATCCGCGCCGAGCGCACCAGCTCAGACGAAACCAACCCCAGCGTTGCGTTCGACTTGCGACCTTATCCGTTCCAAGAGGAAATTCTGGACATTCTCGCTGCCGAGCGTGAGGTGCAGAAGAAGTTTCAACATTTGGTTGTTGCGGCGACAGGAACGGGAAAGACGATGATTGCGGCGTTCGACTATGCTCGACACTGTCGCGCTTTCGGCACCCAGCCTGCGCTGCTGTTCGTCGCCCATCGCGAAGAGATTCTGCGGCAGGCCCTTGGATCCTTTCGCGGTGTATTGCGCGACCAGAACTTTGGCGACCTGATGGTGGGAGGGCGCGACCCGGGCCAAGATCGACACCTGTTCTGCTCGATCCAAAGTTACAATTCGCGAGGACTTTGGAAGCGGCGGCCTGAGGAATTTGAGTACATCGTCGTCGACGAGTTTCATCATGCGGCCGCATCAAGTTATGGCCGCCTGCTGAGCCACGTCCGGCCGCGAATCCTGCTGGGGCTCACAGCAACGCCCGAACGCTCTGACCAGATGGATATTCTGCAATGGTTCGGCGGGCGATCCAGTGCTGAAATCCGTTTGCCGGACGCCATCAATCGTCGCCTGCTCTGTCCATTTCAGTACTTCGGCGTGTCCGACTCCGTTGACCTCGATAGCCTGTCATGGCAGCGAGGCGGCTACCGAATCGAGGATCTGGACGGCGTCTATACGGGCAACGATATACGGGCCACCCTAATTCTCCAGAAGGTGCACGACATCCTGTTGAATCCCCGCGAGGCGCGCGGTTTGGGTTTCTGCGTCAGCAAGGCTCACGCCGAGTTCATGGCGCGGGCCTTCAACGAGCAGGGATTGCCGGCGGCCGCACTCACGGCCGATTCTCCCGACGCACTGAGGCGATCCGTCCAGGGTCAGCTGCGCACCCGCGACGTTAATTTCATCTTTGTCGTGGATCTGTACAACGAAGGCGTGGACATTCCCGAGGTCGATACGCTGCTACTCTTGCGTCCAACGGAAAGTTTGACGGTTTACTTACAGCAGTTCGGACGCGGCTTGCGATTGCATGATGAAAAGGACTGCTTGACCGTGCTGGACTTTATCGGCGCACAGCGTCGCGAGTTTCGCTTCGCGCCGCGCTTTCGCGCCTTGAGCACGAAACCGACAGCCCGACTTGACCGCGAAGTCGAGCAAGGTTTTCCTCACTTGCCAAGCGGTTGCGTCGTCCAGTTGGAGCGCATCGCGCAGCGGCGTGTGCTGGAGAATGTCCGCGAATCCGTTCGGCTCTTGCGGCCGCGAATGGTGGGCAGTCTGCGAGACCTAGGACGCTACCTGGGAAGGACGCCAACCCTATCCGACGCGCTCGAATTTCTCGACACAACGTTGGACGAGCTGCTGAAACGTGGCCTTTGGTCACGGCTGCTCGCTGACGCCGGCCTGGTCGAGACACCACACGACCCCGATGAGTCGCTGCTCGCGAAGGGGCTACGCCGAGTTTCTCATGTTAACTGTCCAGAGCAAATTCGGTGGTGGCTGCAATTGGTCAGGGGTGGGTCACAGGAAGCGGCAGCGCACGACCGACGGCTTCGCGAGATGCTCCACGTCAGCCTATGGAGAGATGCAAGCCTTGGCTGGTCACTTGAAGCGGCTGACGAGCGGTTACGACAAAATCCGACGGCCGCGAGTGATCTTGGGGCGATTCTGGAACATCGCCTGGAGCACGCGCCGGCAATGCACGCCGGACGGGTCACGAACCTATCCGGCCCCTTGACGATTCACGCCCAGTACACTCGCGACGAGATCCTGGTCGGGTTGGGACACTGGTCTCTGGATCGTCGACCCAGTCAGCGTGAAGGTGTCTTGCATCTGTCGGCGCAGAAGATGGACGCATTCTTCGTGACGCTGCAAAAGACGGAGGAGGAGTATTCGCCCACGACGATGTATGAGGACTATCTCATTTCGCACGAACTGTTTCATTGGCAATCGCAAAGTAACACCTCCGTCGAGTCACCCACCGGGAAACGATATATCAATCACCGAAAACTTGGATATACGCCGCTACTATTCGTTCGCGAATCCAAGAAGCGACCATCCGGTTTGTCCGCGCCGTACACTTATCTCGGCCCGTGCGACTATGTGTCGCACGAGGGAAGTCGCCCGATCAGTATCGTCTGGAGGCTTCGACACGCAGTGCCAGCTCGACTGTTCCGAGTTATGGCGCGCCAGAACGTTGGATGACGTTTTGTTGCGCGACGCATCCAATGGACGAGACCTCGCTGTAAGTCTTGTCAGAATTGTGTTGCCGGAGGCGGTCTTGGCAGGCTGTTGAATCCCGCGAGGGAAACGGATTCGAGCGGTTCAGCGACGGGCTGAACGCCATTTACGCAAGGCAGGGCGCGGCACTCTCGACCGCGGGTACAGAAGCACGTGACGCGGAACGAATGCCGCGGTCTGCGACTGGGTCGCGACGTCGTAGATGCAACACTCGCAGTCATTCCGCGAACGACTGACAACGGCACCTACTGCTTCGACTTGTCATTCGTACCGCCCAGCAACACATCGTCGCCCTTCTCACCCTTCAAATCGTCTTTTTCCAGATCGTCGACCAGCAATCCGAGTGCCGCCAGGGCTGCACTTAAGTCGTCGCTTTCCCACGCGGATAACGCGGCGTCCACCGCGGAATGATCCTCTACATTTTCGGCGGAACCTCCGATCAAGAGATCGTCGTCGTCGCCGCCTTTCAACTTATCCTTGCCTGTGCCGCCAATCAGCACGTCGCGACCATCGCCGCCGAACAACTGGTCGTTGCCGCCACCACCGCTCAACAAATCGTTGCCATCGCGTCCGTAAAGTTTGTCATCACCCAAACCGCCGAACAGGATGTCACGGCCCCTGCCGCCAGTCAGCTTGTCGTCGCCCGATCCACCGTAGAGCAAATTCGCGCCGCGGCCACCCTGGATGTGGTCGTCTCCCGCGCCACCAGAAACGAACTGCGGAATTGCGTGATCGGCCCCGCCATCGCTGCCTCCGTCGGAACCACCTTTGTAATGATCGTCGCCATCGAACAGGTACGCGACAATGTGCTCGATCTGCGACACACTAAATTTCTCTTTGATTCGGTCGCCGCCTCCATCGGACCCGCCGTCGCTGCCATTTTGATGCAGTTTTGCATCGACCGTCACCTCATCGTTCTTGTATTTGAATTTCAAGTCGACGTGATCTCGGCCATCCGTACCAATTACGTAAAGCGTACCGTCAACAAGACCGACGCCCGTCGCAACCGCGGACGTCGCCTCGGTCACCGAAATACCTCCATCGTCATCCACCGCCGTAACCTCAATGGCGAAGATCCCACCGTTGGTGTATTGATGATCGACGACGAAGGTGTTGGCTGCTTGATCGATGCGTGGATCACCGTCCAGTAGTCGCGTTTCGCTGCCGTCGCCCCATTGCACAATGATCGAATGCGTGTCTAACCAGCCTACATCGTGAAATGCTCCATCGATCGTGACGTGTCCGTCGTCCGTTCGTGTTTCCGGTGTCGGGTTACTGGAGTTGAGTTCGATAATTTGGGGAGCCACGTTGTTCACGGTCACGGTGAACGTATCACTGACCGCTAGGCCGTCGTCGTCAGCCACCGTGACCGTCACGATGTAGGTGCCGTTGTCGCCGTAAACATGCGA
>JAUIHJ010000306.1 GCA_030432015.1 bacterium | reverse complement strand
ACCCGCCCTTGACGAAGCCACGACTTCCGCAACTGCGGCCAAGACGAAAGCATATAAGGTCATCGGTACCCGTCCGATCCGTCACGACGGTGCCGATAAGGTGACCGGCAAGGCACTTTACACCTCAGACGTGCATCTGCCCAACATGGCCTACGGAGCCTTTGTCCGCAGTCCCCACGCCCATGCGCGCATTGTGTCGATCGACACCAGCGAAGCGGACGCGATGCCGGGCGTGCTGGCCACCATGACATCGGCCGACCTGCCTGATCCGTGGGACAAGGTGGAGAATCTGGGCGAAGGTTGTATCAACTACGCTCACCTCTCTGGCAATGTTCTGGCTCGAGGCAAGGCGCTCTATAAGGGACACGCCGTCGCCGCAGTTTGTGCGACCAATTCGCACCTGGCGGAAGAGGCGGCCGCCAAGATCAAGGTCGAATATGAGCCGTTGCCGTCAGTCACCTGGGTCTTAGATGCGATGCAGGACGACGCACCGCTGCTCCATGACAACCTGATGACGCAGTCGCTGGGTGACACGGCGGCCAAGCCCAGCAATATTTCGCAGCACATACATTTCGAACAGGGGAACATGGATGCCGGGTGGGCTGCCGCCGATGTTGTTATCGAACGCGAGTTCAAGACATCGTCGATTCACCAGGGATACATTGAGCCTCACGTGTCGATCGCGATGTGGAACGAAGACGGTCGGCTCAAGATCTGGACCGGGACGCAGGGTTCCTTTGTGGTGCGGCAGCAACTGGCGGAATTGCTGAAGATTCCGGTGTCCCAGGTGCTGGTCATCCCGTGCGAAATTGGTGGTGGATTTGGCGGCAAGATCGCCGTCTACGAGCAGCCCGTGGCAGCGGTCTTGAGCCGCAAATGCGGGCGACCGGTCAAGATCGCGATGCGTCGCGACGAAGTGTTTGAAGCGACCGGCCCGACGCCGGGTTCCTTCATGCGGGTCAAACTGGGGGCCACCAAGGATGGCAAGCTGACCGCCGGCGAGGCCTGGTTGGCCTACGATGCCGGTGCCTTTCCGGGCGGTGTGATCGGTCCCGGCTGCATGTGCGTCTTCAGTTGCTACGATATTCCCAACGCGGTTGTTGATGGCTACGACGTGGTCGCGAACAAGCCCAAGGTGCAGGCCTATCGAGCGCCCGGTTCGACCCACGCCGCCTTCGCCTGTGAATCGGTCATTGACGAGCTGGCCACGGCGCTGGAATTGGACCCACTTGAATTCCGTCTTCAGAACGCCGCTCGCGAGGGGATGCGGCGTGTGGATGGCCCCGTGTTTCCCCGCATTGGCCTGGTGGAGACGTTGGAGGCGGTTCGCGACAGCGAGCATTGGAATTCACCGCTCGAAGGCCCGCACCGGGGACGCGGCGTGGCGTGCGGGTTTTGGTTCAATGCCGGCTTGCAGTCCAGCGTGACGGCGGCCGTCAATCCTGACGGCACGGTGTCCATGTCGGAAGGTTCGACCGACATCGGCGGCACCCGCGCCTCGATCGCGATGCAACTGGCAGAAACACTGGGCATTACGGCGGCCGACGTGCAGCCGCAGGTCGTCGACACCGACAGCATCGGCTACACGGATGTGACCGGCGGCAGTCGTGTGACCTTCGCGACGGGGCTGGCCGCTTATCACGCAGGGCTCGATATTCAGAAGCAGATGATCCGCCGTGCTGCCGAACTGTGGGAGTGTGAACCGGATCAGGTCACCGTGGTCGACGGTGTGTATCAGTTCCAGGGCAACGCATTGGCGTTCAAGGAGTTGGCGGTCAAGCTGGGCAATGCCGGTGATCCGATTGTCGGGCGGGCGAGCGTGTCGCCGCAGGTTTCCACCAACGCGTTCGGCGCGCACATCGTCGACGTCGAAGTTGATCCTGATACCGGTAAGGTCACGATCTTGCGTTACACCGTGGCGCAGGATGCAGGGCGGGCGATCCACCCCAGTTACGTCGAAGGTCAAATGCAAGGCGGAGCGGCGCAGGGGATCGGCTGGGCATTGAATGAAGAATATTTTTATGACGACCAAGATCGGATGCGCAACGCCAGCTTTCTCGACTATCGGATTCCCACCGCCTATGACCTGCCGATGATCGAAACGATCATCGTCGAAGTGCCCAACCCGGATCATCCCTACGGGGTGCGCGGCGTCGGGGAAGTGCCCATTGTTCCACCGCCGGCCGCGCTCGCCATCGCGATCCACCGAGCGACCGGGTGCCGCATGAACGAATTGCCGATGTCCCCACCCAAAGTCTGGAAAGCGCTTCAGGCGAAGTGACGCACAGAGTGACGCACAGCACGCATTACCAAACCAAGAAATGCCGATGGTCCAGGTTTTCATTCCAGCTTCACTGCGTCAATTTACCGGTGACCAGCCGCAGGTGGAGGTGGCCGCGGCGACGCTCCGCGAAGCGATTGACGCGTTGGATCGGCGGTGCCCGGGGATCAAGCAACGGCTTTGCGAAGGTGACGGGTTGACGCCCACACTGCAGGTTGCCATCGATAACACGATGACGCGGCGGATGACCGCGCCGCTGCGCCCCGAAAGCGAAATTCATTTTCTCCCCGCGATAGGAGGCGGCTAAGTCCGCACCGGCATGTCGATTAATCTGCCTCAGCTTGGAAGCCACAAGAACGAACTTGATACGCCGGCGCTCTGCGTTGACCTGGATGTCATGGAAGCCAACTTGCACGCCATGGTGGCGGCCTGCCGAAAACATGGTGTCGGCTGGCGGCCGCACACCAAGTGCCACAAGTCGCCGACCATTGCCCACAAAGTGATCGACGCCGGGGCGCTGGGGATTACCTGCGCGAAACTCGGCGAAGCGGAGGTCATGGCCGCTGGAGGCGTGCAAGACATCTTGATCGCGAATTTGATCGTCGGTCCGCAAAAGGTCGCGCGACTGGTCGAACTGCGGCGTTGCGCCGACCCAATCGTCTGCATCGACCATATCGACCAGGCGCGACCGATGAGCGAGGCGATGGCGGCGGCCGGGCTCAGCTTGCGCGTGATTCTGGAAGTCGACATCGGTTTGCAACGCGTCGGCGTCCTGCCGGGCAAACCCACCTTGGAGTTGGCTCAACAGGTGGCGGCGTTACCAGGCCTCGATTTGGCCGGCATTATGGGCTACGAAGGGCACCTGCTGTGCATTGAAGATCAGGAAGAAAAGGCGGCAGCGATCTCCGCGGCACTTACGGTGCTGACCGACACGGCCCAGATGTTGGTCGACGCAGGTTTGCCATGCCCGATCGTGTCGTGTGGCGGAACCGGCTCTTTCAAGTTTGCGATCACGCATCCGGGCATCAGCGACGTGCAGGCCGGCGGCGGCATGTTCATGGACGCGTTCTACCGGCATGCTTGCCAGGTTGCTGAATGGGGACATGCCTTGACGGTGGTGGCGACGATCGTCGGCAGGCCGTCACCATCACGGGCCATTATCGATTCCGGCAAGAAAACCATGGACGGTAGCACGCACCGACCCCTGGTGTTGGGGCGTGACGACATTCGCGTCGAAAGCCTGTCGGCGGAGCACGGCACGTTGCACCTGGAGCCTTCGGCAGAGTCGCTGAAGATCGGAGACCGGCTGGAATTTATCCCCGGTTACAGCGATATGACCTGTGTGATGCACGACCATTTCCTGGGCTTCCGGGGTGACCGCCTGGAGGTGATCTGGCCGCTGGAAGGTCGCGGGCGGATTCGGTAGTCAGATGATTAACCGCACGCCGCCCAATTCCGCCAGCCCGTAGAGAAAATGATCGCCGGGCGAACCGATGAACATGAAGTTCTTGGGGATGCGCCATTTCTGCGACAGGTCCTCGATCAGGTCGGGGCCGAAGGTACCTTCGACAATCACCAGGTCGATATCGATTTCCGGATAGGCATCGTCCAGGAATGCCACATCCTGTTTGAACTTGTCGGTGATCGCGGTTGGGTCCGGGACCACCGTCACGATTTTGATGCGATTGGTATGTTCATTGTGTCGCACATACAGCATTGCGTTATTCAGGTTGGCGATGTTGTCACCCCGCGTGAAGAACACAACCTGCTGTGAATTGATCTGTTTAATTTTGGTCCGGATGTAGTCCACCATCGTGTGCATCGGCCCGATCAGTGACGCGATGCTGGCACGGATCACAAAGAGGCAGACTTTCAGAATCGCAATCCGCCCCAGCATGATTGCAACCAGCAACATCGCCGGAATGAAATATTGCAGGAAGACGATCAGATTCGACATGCCGTCGACGCCCTTCGCATGTCCCTCGTGACCACCGACAACGTGAAATTCGCCGGCCACGGGCTGGATCTCGAGTTCCGCCTGCGAGCCTGAATCCACGGTGGTAAATGTCAACGTATCACCCGCGGCGAGAGCCGTTACGCCCGTGTCGGGTGTGCCCTGATTGACAACTTCTGCCGCTGCGGCGAGTGTCATGTCGGCGGCGAAATCGAATTCGGCTTCTCCCTGCGGCGTGATCAGGGCAATGGTGGCATCGTGGGCGATGGTCGCGTTTTCGTCGACCAGAAACAGCTTGGCGGGCCGCTTCATGGTGGCATTGCCAAACAGGCCGACAATTACGGCGGCGAGCGCCAGGAGCACCACGACCCACGATGCGCGGACGGGGCGAGGAAGTCGCGCCCGCTTCACCTTCAGCAGAATGTTGCCCACACAAAACAGGGCCATCACCGCCAGGAAGGAAAACGTGTAGACGCCGGCCAACGCCTCGAGCTCGCCTTTGGTAATCACCAGCACCGATACGGAAAGGAGAAAGAACGTGATGATGATCCGATGCGTCGTACCCCGCTTGTTGGTCTTCAACAGCCACTGCGGCAAGCAGCGGTCAAGTGCCATGCGATGGACCAGACCGGTCACGCCAACGAAGCTGGTCAGGACGGCACCGCTCAGGACCAGCACGGCGTCGACCGATATGACGTAGGCGAGCCACGTGCCGCCGACATCGCTGCCGAGATCCGCCAGCAACGAGGCCTTGTTTTGGTCGTTGATGTTGGCGATGGGGATCACGGACAGGGCCAGCAGGGCCATCAGCGGGTTGAAGATTCCGACCGCCATCCACATGTTGCGGAGGGTCTTGGGAAACACGCCCTCGGCCTGTTCTTCAACGAAGTTCGACGAACTTTCAAATCCGGAGATCCCGAGCAGGGCTGCCGAGAAGCCAAAGAACAGAGCGGGTAGGACGCCGATCTCGGTGGGCGTCGCCATGTTGGCCGAGAGCGTGCCGAAGCCGTGCATCGCAATGTAGATCCCGCCAACGATCACCAGCAGAGTCAGCGCACTGAGGTGCGTGATGAAAATGCCGATCGCGACCCAGGCCGATTCGGAGATGCCGATGATCGTCAAGACCATGAACGTGGCCAGCAAACCGATGGTGACGGCCATCATGGTCGCAAAGGACCAATGTTCCGGCCAGAGGTTTTGCAGGTAGTGGATCGCTTCGTTGGCCGACAGAACGGCCGTCGCCATGTAGGAGAGAATGGTCAGGCAGGCGGCCATCGACGCGCGAAATTTGCTGGTCGTATTGAGCAGCGCGTTGTAGGCGCCACCATTAAGCGGCAGGGCGCCGACGACCTCCGAGTAAATCGAGCGAAACAAGTACAGGAGTCCGGCGACCAGCAACAGCGACAGCGGCGCCCAACGCCCGGCCGCCAAAATGGCCAGCGCGGAAACGTACAGGCAGGACGAGGTGATGTCATTGCCGCAGATGGCGGTTGCCGGTAGTTGTCCCAGGCCGCCATGCTTGTGTTCGGTAATGTGCGTTTTGGCCTTCGGTTGATCAGACATTCGTACCGGCATCCACCCCCGTCCGAAACGAGCCCGGAAGATTATGGGGCTCGAGCAATTAGGTCAGTTGCAGCGAATAAACCGTCGGGCTAACCTCTTCGGTGACCACGGCGCCAAACAGCGTATGTGCGGTTGCGTCGTAAATGGCCACCGGAAGTGTCTGCCCCACTTGCCGCACATTGCCGTCAAACACAACGATTCGATCACAGTGCGTGCGGCCCGTCAGTTGTTGCAGCGGTTCGTCTTGCCGTCCCTTGCGAAGGGTCAGCTTGCTGGGACCTTCGATCAGGACGTCGACCGTTCGACCCAGAAATTGTTGGTTGTCTTCTTCGCTGATGGCGGATTGAATCGCCAACAGCTCGTTGTTGCGATCCTGCTTCACCTCCAGCGGCACATCGTCCGGGTAGAGCGAGGCGCCCCGCGTTCCTGGCCGTTCGCTGTACTTGAAGATGAAGCTGTTCTTGAAGCGACATTCTTTGGTCAATTCGACCGTTTGCTGAAAGTCGGCATCGGTCTCTCCACAAAAGCCGACGATGAAGTCACTGGAAACGGCGGCTTGCGGCACGATTTCCCGGATTCGACCCATCATCTCCCGATAATCGCCAACCGTGTAACCCCGTTTCATCCGCTCCAGAACCTGGTCGGACCCGCTTTGCAACGGCACGTGCAAATATGGCGAGACCTTGGACAAGTCACGTACCGCCGTGAGTAATTCGCGGGTCATGTCCTTGGGATAATTCGTGACGAACTTGATCCGTTCCAGCCCGTCGATCTCGTGCAGCTGCGCCAGCAAATCCGCCAAACGGGTCGTCTGGCCGTCGACCTCATACCGGTAGCTGTTGACGGTTTGGCCGAGCAGCGTGATTTCCTTGCAGCCTTGATCGGCCAGCACGCGCGCTTCCGCGACGATTTGTTGGGGAGGGCGTCCTTGTTCAGGCCCGCGTGTCATCGGAACGATGCAGTACGTGCAAAATTTGTCGCAGCCGATTTGAATCCGCAGATACGCTTGGAATGGGGTCGGGCGCATCTCTGTGTCACGCAGCGGGTCAAATGTCTCGTGCGACCGCTTGATGTTCTCCACCGTTCCGTCGCGCCGGCCCAGGCTGACGGCGACCTGCCGGCCTTCGCCCGAATTGACGTTGCTGACCAATTCCGGGATCTGCTGCAGCTGGCCCGGTCCGACAATCAAGTCAACGTAAGGAGCCCGTTCGAAAATCAGCTTCTGATCCTTCTGCGCCATGCATCCCATCACGCCGATGACTTTTTCGGGATGCCGCTGCTTGAGCCGCTTCAGCTTGCCGAGCGAACTATAGGTCTTTTCCTCCGCGTGTTCACGCACGCTACATGTGTTGAACAGAAGGGTATCGGCCTGCTCAGGATCCTGAGTCAGCGAATATCCATGCTTCCGCAAGCTAGCGACGACCATTTCGCTGTCCAGCACATTCATCTGGCAGCCGACCGTTTCGAGATACAACTTTTTCGACATGGCGCCAATTCAAAGTAAGGGGCGGAGGGTGATGTCCCAATCTCACGGGAAATCAGTCAGTTTGGGCTTCAATCGAGCGACGCGACCGGATGGTTGGCGGCTCGCGTCTCTCAAAACCCGGTCCCGCGTCGAATCTCCACTGCGGCGTCCAACATGCAGTCCGATGCAGAAATAGGAGCTGTTTATCGTACCACGGCGAATGGCGTTGTCGCGAGGGGGATATGGGGGTCTCGAGACGTCGGCCTTCTCGAGACGCCGGCCTCAAGCGGCCGGCTCCGTCGGTGGTGGTTGATTGCCTAGCCGGTCGCCGGTCGCGACGGGATGTCCACGTAAGAACGAACCAGCATCCATCAGACGCTTACCAGCCGGCTGCAGCTTGCGGATGACCAGACCCCCCCGACCAGTCGCCACGTGCAGGCCGTCGTCGTCGATCTGCACGATCGTTCCAGGTGTCGACCCGGATGGCGGATCGGGTGCCGGCGAAACCTGGTCGATGATCATCCGCACCGGCGGGCCATTCTCTCGCAACCAGTTCGTAAACGACCCCGGCCAGGGCTTGAAGGCGCGAATCTGGTTGCGAATCTGTGCGGCGGGCAGCGTCCAATCGATCTTCCCGTCGGCCTTTTTCAGCCGGGGCGCACGCGACGTCAGCGACGCATCCTGGTCCGTCCCCAGGGACGACGTGCCGTCCCAGGATTCCAGCATCCGAATCGCATCGTGGACGGGCTGCACACCCAATTGGGCCAGGCGCGGCTCAAGTTGCTCGGCTGTCTCTTCCTCGCCGATCGGCGTGGCGACGGTGATCAAGCAGGGACCGCCGTCGAGTTTTGGGGTCATGTGAATCACGGTTACGCCGGTCTCGGCATCTCCCTGAAGAACCGACCATTGGACGGGGGCAGCACCACGATATTTGGGCAACAGCGACCCGTGCAAGTTGATGCCACCCAGCGGAGGAATCGCGAGCGTTGCGGGCGAGAGAATCTGGCCGTAATCGCAGACGACGAACAATTCAGGACGTAATGCGGCGAGTTGTGTTCTGGCGGCATCGCAGTTGACATCAGCGGGTGCAAGCACTTCGATCCCATGCGCCGTTGCCGCATCGCGCATGGGGTTGGTCGGAGCTTTGCCGCGCGTCCGCACCGGCGGCAAGGGACGCGTGACCAACACGACGACGTCATGGGCCGAAGCGAGCAGTGATTCAAATGTCGGCACCGCAAAGGGGCCGGTGCCCATCATGATGATTCGCACGCGTTCATTTCCTTTGACAATGGGCGGAAGATGACAAGCCGGTCGAGCGTCGCCGCCGTTTGCAGGCTGTGACGGAATCGCGTTCGCGCGGGTTCCGCCGCAGTACTGGATTCCCGCTCGATCCCAGGGGCGGTTCGATATGCAGTTCTACGAGCAGCACTAAAGGCAGTATTTCTTTTCCCAGGCCGCGGTCTGCTGGGCGATCACTTCGTCGCTGGGAATGCCGCCCGCCTCGCGTTGGCTGTTGAACTCCGTTTCGAATTCGTCCAATTCGTCGATGACATCAAGTCGGTTGGTTTCGCTCATGCGATCCACGAACAGCACCCCGTCGAGGTGATCGAGTTCGTGTTGCACGACGCGCGCGAAGAGACCGTCGAGGTCAGCTTGGAATTCGTTGCCATCGAGTCCGTACGCCTGGACACGAATCTGCTTGGGGCGTTTGACCGGTCCGTACAGTTCGGGCAAGCTCAGGCAGCCCTCCTCCTTTTCGGCGGATCCCTTCGCACGACTGACGACCGGGTTAATAAATACGAATTCCTCGCCAGCTCCCGCCTTAGCTTCGAGGTTTACAATGAAGAGTCGGACCGGTAGATCGACTTGATTCGCAGCCAGGCCGACGCCTCGCG
>JAUIHJ010000305.1 GCA_030432015.1 bacterium | reverse complement strand
CGTGCGACCTATCTGACCGGCCTGCTTCCGTCGCAGCACGGCGTCCATTCGTTTCTCGACAACAAGTACATGATGGGGCCGGAAGCGTACTACACGCTGCAAGAATTTGACACGCTGCCTGAGATTTTACATTCCGAAGGTTACGTTTGCGGGCTCAGCGGGAAATGGCATCTCGGCGCGAACCTCACGCCACAGGACGGCTTCTCGAAGTGGATCACCATGGTCCGCGGCAGTACCAGCAGTTTTTATGACGACCCCATTATCGAGAATGGCGAGGTCAAGAAGACACCCAAGTATATGACGGACCTGTGGACCGAGCATGCGGTTGAGTTTATCAATCAAAACAAAGACAACGAAAAACCCTTCTTCCTGTACCTGGCCTATAACGGCCCCTATTGTCTCGGCCCGTTGTTGTTGCGAGATGCCAAGAATCGCCATGCGGATTATTACGCCGACAAGCTCTTGCCATCATTTCCGCGGGACACCGTCCATCCGTGGCAGTACAACAACAAGGCCTACCACAACAATCTGACCAGCATTCGGCGGGTGGCCGCGGAAGTCAGCGCCGTCGATGATGGAGTTGGCACCGTGATGGCGGCGCTCCGAGCGAATGGCTTGGCGGAGAACACGGTTGTGGTGTTTGCCGGCGACCAGGGTTGGATGGGCGGTCAGAACGGCTTCTTCGGGATGGGCGACCATACGCGGCCCATCGCAGCACATGACCTGATGATGCAGGTTCCGCTGATCTTTCATCACCCTGATGGGATTCAGCCAGGCTCGACGGACATCATGGTCAGCAACACCGATTTCCTCCCCAGCTTGCTCGAGCATTTGGGGCTCGAACACCGCCTGCCCCAGGAGCCTAAGCCGTCGGGCCGGAGCTACGCTGCCGCATTACGTGGCGCGCCGCTCGAATGGGAAACCAGGATGGTCTATGAAATGGAAGGCTGCCGCGCATTGCGAACCGAAAACTGGAAATACGTGGCACGACGTGAACCCGATGGTCCGACCGAGTTGTACGACATGGTCGCGGATCCACACGAGCGGTTCAACCTGTTCGGCCAACCGGGTCAGGAGGAAATCCAGCGTTCGCTGGCGGTGCAGCTTGACCAATTCTTTACCGAGTTCGCCGATCCGCAATACGACATCTGGAAAGGTGGACGTTCGAAGGCCCGACGCCTGGTGGCTCCCGAAGGTCACCCGGACTACCGCCCGTTACGCAAGCAATAGCCGGACGCCGGCTGCCGTTGGGAAGGCAGATTCTTTGATCGAACGATTCATTGTCACTTCGTAAAGACGTTCCGCCGCAGCGCCGCTCGCCGCAGCGTGGGACATTCACATTCTGGCGACGGTAGCGACGCCCAACCGGTCAGGAGAAGTCCACCCTAGAACGGTCCCAACCTTGGCGGATCCGGATCCATTCCGAACACGCTGGCATCAAAACACAACCGCATCATCCGAGCCTTCAACGTTCGGTGCGCCGGCGACTGCCAGAGATTAACGAATTCGCCGGGGTCCGCTTCCAAGTCGTACAGTTCGCCCTGCTCGGTGCCGTGGTAGACCGTGATTTTGTGCGTCGCCGTACGCAGCATCGTTCCGTACGCGGTCTTGTGCGTCCAACTGTTGTAGTATTCGCTGAACACATGCTCTCGATGCTGATCGGGATCGGCCTGTCCGGTCAAGTGCGGCAACAGCGAGCGTCCTTGGACGCGGCTGGGAATCTCCAAACCGCACGACTCCAACACGGTCGGCACCAGATCAATCAATTCGGTCAACCCGCCGACACGTAATCCGGGCTGAAAACGGCCGGGCCAGGACAGCACCAACGGCACGCGCACGGTCGCTTCGTAGAAGTGGGGGCCTTTGAAATAGATGCCATGGTCGCCGAGCATTTCGCCGTGGTCGGACATGAAAATCACGATCGTATTTTCCCGCTGGCCGGTCGCGTCCAGCGTTGCCAGAATGCGTCCCAACTGATCGTCAATTAATTCACACATCGCGTAGTAGGCGGCCGTCACCTGGCGGCGATCATCGTCGGTCATGGCCCCGGTATGAAACTCGCCCGGTGCATTATGAGCCCACTCGGCGTCCAACTGCTGGAATGTGGTTTTCGCGTCTAATTCTCCCGGTCGCGACTTGGGCAGCGGCATCTCGTCCGGGTTGTACCTGGCCAGATATTCCGGCGGTGGATCAAACGGATGATGGGGATCAAAACAGTTGAAGCTAAAGAACCAAGGTCGAGTTTGATTCTCCGCGATGAAGTCGCAAGTCATTTCGGCGCACCAGGTTGTCTGGTGGAACTCGGCCGGCACGCCTTCCTTGATGTAGTCTGTGGACGGCCCCTGATAAAGGCGGTCCCACGTCTGCCCGTGGCTGGTTAACCACTGGGTGTAGGCATTCTCCGGCCAATCTGGCTGCGGATGATGGGACCAGTGGAAGTCGTGGTATCCGTCTTCGATACGGGATTCGACTTTGCCATCGGAACATGAAGAGAGATGGAGCTTGCCGGCCAGGCCGCAGTGGTAGCCGGCATCCGCGAACATTCGGCTGATGGTAACTTCATCCGCGGGGATCTTCTGTCCATTCTGCCGACAGCGTGTTGTGCGGGGATAGCGGCCGGTCAAGAAGGATGCACGGCTAGGCGTGCAAACCGGGCTCTGGCAATACGCATGGGTGAAGGCGACTCCGGTGGCAACCAAACCATCGACGTGCGGGGTGCGAATCAGCGGATTGCCCAGGGCATGGATCGTATCATAGCGCTGCTGGTCGGTGCAGATCCAGAGAATATTGGGCGGCGTTTCGTTTGTCACGGATTCAACCTTGGCGATGGTACTGCCGACGATGCGATGATGGCAAATTCGGGTCGGGCTTTCATCATCAGCGCGCTATGTCGGTAGAAAGGGTAAACACTCCACTCGACACACGTCACGAGGTCGATGGTACCATCGCCGTCGTAATCGAATGGCCGAGCGCACGGGCCATGGGCCGTGACTTGGATCGGTTGCCCGAAGCAACACATCGTGACCGGCGGTTCAAATTCTGGCACCTGCTTCGTACCGGCATTGCGCAATAAATAGATACTGCCTCCGTCTTGAATGCCGCCGTGCGAACCAGCCAGACTGTAGATCAAATCGATGCGCCCATCATCATCCCAGTCACAAGGGCGAAACGCTTCGGTCCAGTGGGATCGACGGGCGACAATGCGATCGTCAATCGGGCGACCATCAGTCAGTTGTAGAGGCGGATGCCGTTTCAGCCAGAGCCGCCCGTCAGGTGCCTGATGCTGCGTGAAGAGCGTGGCCTGCCGTGTATCCCCGCTGAGTGTAATCAGGTCCGGTCGTCCGTCATTGTTCCAGTCCGCCAGCGCCGGCGCGGTCCGCCAAAAGAAAGGCCGCGCTGGTTCGAGTGGGTAAGTCTCGGTCGCGGCCCTTTGGGCAGAGACTCGTTTTTGCGCGGCGGAATCTGGGAAGCCTTGAACGACTAGCGGTTGCCGGGCAGCAAAGCGAGGCGTCTGCCGCGTACCGACATTGCGAAACCAGTAAATTCGATTCGTCTCATTGGCGCAGACCAGATCGCGGAGACCGTCCCCATCCCAATCGATCAACTCGGGGTAGGGATAGCCCATATTATGCGGGTGGCGGGGAGGACCGAGGATCTCATCCCGCAAAAAACGGATGGGACTTCCGTCGGCGAGAATGCGCTGTGGTTCAGCGTACTCCGGTTGCCCTGTCGTACCTTCATTGATGACGATCCTTGGCCAACCGTAACCGCCACCAACCAACAGGTCGAGATCACCGTCGTCGTCCCAGTCGCAAAGGCAAGGCCACGCCTGGTCGCTAAGTGCAAGGACCGCCGATCGGGATTCGGCCCGCCCCACGCGCGCCATCCGCGGACCAGTCGCCGGCCGTTCTGGCGCCGGCCGTTCTACTGCCGGCACGCGGCCGGTTGCGACGCCAGAGGTCTTGGCATTCGCGAGTACGAAGATACTGATGTTCTGAAACACGTTGTGTTGGACGAGCAACCCGGGCTTCCGGTCGTCGCGAATCGCGGCCACATACGAACACCAGGTGTCATTAATCCCAGGCAACAAACGCTCGGCGCCGAATCGCAGTGGATCGCTGCCTAAGTTCTTGCGCCAGGCCACACGATAGCCGTCCGGCTGCATCGTGGGCCCGCCCTGCAGGCAGACGGCATCGAGTCGATTGTCACCGTCGAGATCGATGAAGCAAGGTTCACGGCCAGCGTTCAATGCGATCGGCGCTGCGCCTTGCAACGGCCAGCCAGATGCGTTGGCATTGCGAATGAACTTTCCGTCGACCACTAGGTCCAACGCGCCATCTTGGTCCAGATCGACGGCGCGGCAGGCTTTCCAACCGCCCACGTCAACGACAAGCGACTCGACATACGCGGGCGGCTCACCTGCACCGGTGACGCCGGTGTTGAGGTAGATTGTCGCGGCCTTCTTTCCCGATCGTGTCACCACAAGGTCGACCAGGCCGTCGGCGTTGAAGTCCGCAAAGTCAGCGGACACGTAGACGTGCACGAAGTCCTTGAGCGCCGCGTCGCTTTCGGAGTCCTGATACCGTAACCGTCGCCTGTCGCCAAACAGCCAACTGCGGCTATCCGCTTGCGTGGCCTTTTGTGAACGAGCTTCCGTGCCGGCTTCCGCTTCCGTTCGCGGATAATAGACGACGCCGCTGGGCGGGTCGCCCGCGCGGTACGCATAGTTCCAACAGCCCGCGAGATCACGCTGGCCGTCACCGTCGAGATCGACCAGTGACATCCCGTAAAACAGCGTGATCGGACGCGGGGCGGCGGCGTTGTAACGCAGCAAATCTCCAACCCCGATCGCCGGCGTCGTCAGCTGTGGTCGAGCCGGTATCCGCACAGGTGCGGCGCGAAAGCGGATGTCATAGTCGACCTCTTCGCGCCCTCCGATAACCCACTCGACTCGCCCCTTTCCAGCGGCGTCAAATTGCGCAAGGGCATGCGGCTGGCGGCGGCCGGTCGCGACATTGGTGACTTCAATTGAATTCGGATCGACAAACCCTTCGCCGCCGGCCTGCCGGAGGTGGCGGGCAAAATCGATCAGCGGATCCATGGGAACATTGTCATATTCCAGCGGCGTCGTGACCCTGAGGCGAATTTGAAATGCCTGCTGTGCGGCAGCGTCTGGCAGCAAGATGACGCACACCAGGTGGGCCACCAGGATTGCCGCCAGCGCTGGGCGATCTCCATTCATTAGCGGTCGATTCTTCCAGTCGCTCAACGTTTCCCCTGCATAGGGACTTTCACCTTCGCCAGATAGATGCTCGTCTTGCCTTCATGCGACGAATAATAGCTGATCCACAGCAACCCGTCGTGCCACACTAGACCGGCATAGCTGGTATCGCCGCCGGACGGTAACTTCAGCGCTTCGGTCAATGTCGCCTGATGTGGATCGAGCCACGACAGTGATGTCCGCGCCCCACCGCGGTAAAGGCGTGTCGCCGCGAGAATCCTGCCATCAGGAAGCTGAATCATGTTAGGCCCACCGATGCGCAGGTTCAGATCACGCCAGGTCCAATCCGTGTAGGGCGGCGGTGCGGTACCCAGTTGCGCCATGCGGTCACCCGTTTCGTGACGGAGCAGGCACAGCGCCGACGTGTCGGCGAGAAACAGAATCTTGTCTTCGCCACAACCGTTGGGTGCGGGCACACGCGGAACCAAGGTCGTGAACGACGCGCCGTCGCGTGAAGTGTAAAGCCGCAACGTGCGCTGCGTGCGATCACGTTGGGTGTTGTACCCCATGGTGTAGGCAGCGCCTTCATGCCACTGCGTGCGCCACAACCAGAATCCCGGGTCGCCGATCTTGCGGCCGTCATCCCACGTGTGACCAGCGTCCGAAGAAAACCAGCACATGGACTGATACCGCACGTCGGCGTCGGCGATCATGCCGGCACCGTTGAGCATCAGGCGTCCATCGGGTGTGACGGTGAGTTTCGCGTCGCGGAGGTCGTAGGTTTCTGACGTGACCAACGCGATCGACTCCCAGTCGCGGCCGTCGGTCGAGGTAATCACACGTAAGGCACCGTCCGGCGACACGTGTGCGGTCCCTTCGCGAAATACGCAGTACCAGCGATTCTTGAACCGCAGGAGATCGGTAAATGCGTTGTGGGGCGCCTGGTCCCAGATTCGTCGTGATTCAACGAGTTCCAACGGTTGATTGGCCGACTCTTGTTCGTCGGCGGCGCCGGCATGTCGCAACATTTGACAGCACATCCAACCGACCAGTATCAGCCCGACGAGGCGACCCGAAATTATGGCGTAACGCTTCACATCCATACTCCTTGCAGTGACACATGGGGGCTCGTCATCAACTGGCGCTGACACATTCGTACTAAAATCTTGGCTTGCCGTCCCCGGGTTGGGGCTGCTGTTTTTCGATATTGCCACGAGGCCGCCAATTCGGATGGTCGGTATGAGCGTTGGCCATCATCGATTCAATCGCCTTGACAATGTCAGGGTGGTCCGCCGCCACATCGGTCGCTTCGCCCAGATCATTGCTGAGGTTGTACAATTCCAAGCGGCCGGTAAACATCGGCATGCGGACAGCTTTCCAATCGCCGTACCGTACCGCTTGCCGCCCTCCCCGTTCGTAAAATTCCCAGTACAGGTATTCATGCTCGGGTTGCTTCTCGGGGTGCCCGGTCAGTGTCGGGACAAAGCTCAACGAGTCCACGTTGGCAGGTGGATCGACCCCTGCCAACTCGGCGGCACTTGCCATCAGGTCTCCGAAATAGGCGATGTGGTCGGTCGTTTTTCCAGCCGGCGTCGTGCCGGGCCAGCGGACGATTGCGGGCACACGAATACCGCCTTCATAGAGATCTCGCTTCATGCCGCGGAGAGGCCCGCCGGGGTTGAACATTGCGGGATGATGACCGCCCTCGTTATGCGGGCCGTTGTCGCTGGTGAACATCACCAGGGTCCGTTCATCGATATCCAAGGCCGCAAGTTTTTTCAAGACTCGACCGATGTCGCGGTCCATCCGTGTGATCATGGCGGCCTGCCCCTTGTCCGGGTCGCTCCATGGACGATCGGCATAAATCCCGTAGTCCGGAACCTCCTGGCCATTCCCGGTGCCGCGTGTCCCTTCGTTGTTGGCGTGCGGAATGGTCAACGCGACGTACAGGAAAAACGGACCATCCTTGTTCTGATCAATAAAGGCCAACGCCTGCTCGGCGATCAAGTCATGACTATAGTCCCTACGCTTGGTGGCGAACCCGCCTTCAAAGCCGCCGTAACTTCTACCTGATCCTTGGACTTCATTACGCAGCATGACCCGGCGCCGGTTCTTCCACAGAAACTCCGGGTAGTAGTTATGCGCGTGAACCTGGTTGAGATATCCAAAGAAAAAGTCAAATCCCTGGTTGCCGGGCAACCCGGCAATCGCGCCCGGCAATTCGTCACCCAGCCCCCACTTCCCGCACAGTCCGGTCGAGTATCCAGCCTGCTTGAGGACTTCAGCCACGGTGATGTCACGTTCGCGGAGTGATTGAACACTCATGTCCTCATTGGCGTTTCCGCGGACATGCGTATGCCCCATGTGTTGTCCGGTCATCAACACGCTACGCGAGGGCGCGCAGACCGTCGAACCGGCGTAAAACTGACGAAAACGCAAACCTTCCGTGGCCATCCGATCGAGATGCGGTGTCTTGATCAACGTTGAACCGTAGCAACCAAGATCGCCGTAACCCAGATCGTCGACCATAATAAAGATGATGTTGGGTTGAGCGGGGGTCGCGGCCTGTGCGGTTGACACGGCGGCCAGAACGATGCCGGCCGCCGCCACCACAGTGGCCAGGATCGTACGTGACACGTCCGCTGGGAACAGGCAATTCTGACGCTGAAACATGGTGCTGTCCTGGGAATCAAACGAATGCGATCCGCTACCCGACTGCCGTGACAATCCGTCGTCGGAGGGCGATCGTGGGACCACAGTGAACGCTGGTGCGTGTGGGTCAAGGCGGCCGATGAGCCGACGCAGACCATCGCAAGGGATCGGAGTCAACGGCGACAACCCGCAATTGCAGCCATTGTCATCACCGGAAACGACGTCGTCAATTCCTGACGGTTCGAACCTCACGGCATAACGCACGGACGAACCGACAGGATGCAACAAGAAACGTTTCTAAATGGCCGAGCGCGATTCCGCAGCGCACACCCCGTCAGCGGGACGGGCACGTTTTTCGCCGACAGGCGTTTTTTCCGTAGTTGAATCTTATGGGCGGCGAAAAACGAGTCGGTCCCGGATGGTCGCCAAATTGCACTTGGTCATTTAGCAGCGAAACCCGCAACCGATGGAAACGGCAGAGGGTTTCCAAACGGCGATTATGGCTCTTTGCCGATCGCCGCGTGCCCAGGGCGTGCTGGTGCGGACTCACATCGTGTGGTGGTCGGCGGTACCAGGGACGCATTCGATGTGTCTCCAGCGGCACTCGAAGCCAGTTCAAACCGACGCGCATAGTCCGGGTGATTCGTGCCCATCAACCGATCCCAGACGTTGAAATACAAGCCAAAATTTGCTCGGAATTTCTCGTGATGCAGCGCGTGGTGGGTCACGGAGTTCAGCATCAGGCCGGCACGGCTACGAATAAACCACTTCGGAAAAATCTCAAACCCGCAATGCCCGAACACATTGAACGCGATTTGCCAGGTCATGAACAAGCCGAACGCCACCGGGTGTACCGGCATTGTGAAAACAACCAGCGGGCCGATCCCAGCCTGGACAAGTGCCTCGGCCGGACTAAAGGCATAGGCGGCCCAGGGCGTTGGGTTGAGCGAACGATGGTGCGTGTCGTGGCGAAAGACGCGGTACAGGAGCGGATGATGCATGAGCCGGTGCGTCCAGTAAAAGTAGGCGTCGTGCAACACGACCATGAGGCCGATGCTGAGCAAGAACCATCCCCACCCGTAGTCGTCAATTCGCAGGTAAAGCCTGGTCTTTCCCGAGTATCCCGCGTAAACAACCACACCGGTGACCAACCCAAAGATCGCGATGCTCCGCAGCGAGTGGAGAAACTCGCGTCGAACCTGGCCGACCACCGGGTCGGACCGCCCGATGCGTCGGTGGCGTAACGCAGCACGAAAGGCGACATAGAAGATCAACCACACGCCGCAGGCGAGTAGTCCGTACCAGAGCAGGT
>JAUIHJ010000304.1 GCA_030432015.1 bacterium | reverse complement strand
AAAGATCGCGTCCTTTGCGGATCGCTGCCGGTTCTGCTGGCGTTGGTGGGCTCGGCCAGACATGGGCAAACGGCGTCGACACCCGGCTTCTCAAACCCGGCTTTGCAATATCAGGGACCGGATCCGACGGCCGATTATTTCTTGCCTGGGCAGTCCGCCGCGCCGACCGCGGCAACGATGACGCCGTTACCTCCTCCTGAATTCGCGGCGCCGGCACCTGGTGGCATGCCAGGTGACGATGTCGCACCCGTCTCGGCACCGGCTGGCGGCGTCTCGATGCCGACGGAATTGCAGTCGGGTGAGGCAGGGGGCCTGCCGCGTGGCACGACACCAGAATTGCTTCAACCTGGCTCGACCTTGCCTGAGCCGGCGACGCCCAATGCCGTCATTCGAAGGTTTTCGCCGTCGCCCGAGCCGCTGGCGGACCAGCTTCCTCCCGGCCTGCCAGCGACGCCGCCGGAGTCGGTCCCGCCGCCTGACGCTGGCTTTCCGAATTGGGCAGGCGAAGGGTTTCTGGCGCCGGAAGCAAGTGGCGGCACCGGTGTACTGGGCTGGCCTGATGACTACGTCCCCAGTTCCTTTCTGGTGGCAGATGATGGCGGCTTGACCGAACATAAAGACGGATTCTTTCAATCGCTATGCCTGACAGGAACGTGGATCGATCGCAATAGTCAGGTGGACGGTTATGGAATTACCGAGGTCGACCTCAAGGCCACGTTCGCCATCCCGCTGCCGACCCGAGAATGGCCGCTGCTGCTCAATCCTGCCTTCAACACGCGATTCCTGGATGGCCCCCAGGGGATCAACCTTCCGCCGCGACTGTACGAAACATACTTCGATTTCATCTGGGTGCCGCGACTCAGTTCGCGATGGACGGCCATCATTGGCGTGGCCCCTAGTATTTATAGTGACTTCCAGGAAAGCCAAGATGCGTTTCGGGTGACCGGCAAGGCGTTGGCGCGATACGACTGCAAGCCCGGTGAACTGGAGCTCATTTTCGGTGTGCTGTACCTCGGGCGGCAAGACGTCATGGTCCTGCCAGCCGGCGGGCTGATCTGGAAACCGTCCGACCGACAGAAATACGAGTTGATTTTCCCGCGTCCCAAGCTGGCTCAATTGATCCGCCGCGGCGCCAGGCACGAGGACTGGGTCTATGTCGGTGCCGAGTTTGGAGGGAACAGCTTCGCTGTCGAACTGGCCCCGGCAACTCCCGATATCATCACGCTGCGCGATTATCGAGCGTACGTCGGCTGGGAGAGGAAGCTCAACGGCGGTGCCGGGCTGCGCCTGGAAGCTGGTTTTGTGTGGAATCGTGTCATTGAATTCGCGTCGGGCCTGCCGGACTGGCCCGCGGACGATACCGCAATGATCCGTGGCGGAGTCACATTTTAATAGCGACACCAGAGCAAACGCACAACGGAACATTACCCGATTCATGCAGGTGCAGTCGTTTCAAGGTGCCACTCGCGGGCCACAGGCAGCGTTTGGCGTTCATTTCGCGGCGAGGTAGACGATGAACAAATGTCATAGCATCACGCGTAGCCTGACCGGGGCAATTCTGGTCACCGTGTCGATTTCACTTTCTGGTTGCGCCATGATGCGCGGCAATGCCGAGAATGAATCGTCATTCCTCCCTGACTGGACGAATGCTTTACAGCTTCCGCCTGCCGAGAGCGAAAAGTTGGGGCTTAGCCACGAGGCACGCGAGATCGAGAGCAGCCTCGGTTTCGAGTAACCCAGAGAACATCTGATGCCAACAACGTTTGAACGACTATGCGAACACGCTCGCGAAACAGCGCTGCTGAACTCCATTGCGGAGCTTCTGCAATGGGACGAGCGCACGCTCATGCCCTCGGCAGCCGGTACTTATCGCGCCGAGCAGATCACGTACCTTTCTGGCCAAGTGCATGCGCGACATACCGACCCCAGAATCGGCGAATGGTTGAGCGAACTCGCTGAAAGCGATTTGGCAAGTGATCCGCACAGCGATTCAGGCGCTACGATTCGGATGATGCAGCGCGAGTTTGACAAGCTGACGAAGGTTCCTCAATCATTGGTCGAGGCGCTCAGCCGGGCTTCCGTGTTAGGACAGCAGGCGTGGAGTGCGGCGCGCAAGGCGAACGACTTTGCGTCGTTCGCCGGGGTCCTGAGTGAGATTGTCGAGTTGAAGCGCGCGCAGGCCGCAGCCGTCGGTTTTGCCGACGTGCCGTACGATGCGCTGCTGGATGACTACGAACCGGGTGAGACCACCGCTAACGTAACCCATGTCCTGGAGGAGTTGCGTCAGGAACTCGTTCCGTTAGTGGCAGCCATTGCGGACAGCCCACGTCGCCCCAACCTGGAAATCCTGCGGCGAGAATACGCCATCTCGCAGCAGCAGGCGTTTGGGACTCAGGCCGCCAGTGCAATTGGTTTCGACTTTCGACGCGGCCGGCTGGACGTTACCGACCATCCGTTTTGCGCCGAAATGGGACCCGACGACTGCCGAATCACGACCCGCTACGACGAGCATTTCTTTTCCACGGCGTTCTTCGGCATCCTGCACGAGGCAGGTCATGGGATCTACGACCAAGGGCTGCGGGCGGACCAATACGGGTTGCCGCCGGGCACCTACCTTTCGCTGGGAATTCACGAATCCCAATCCCGGTTATGGGAAAACCTGGTCGGGCGAAGTCGGGCGTTCTGGCACCACTTCTACCCTCAGGCACAAACGACCTTCCCGCGAGCCCTCGGCGATGTTCCGTTGGACGACTTCTATTTCGCGATCAACGACGTCCGCCCGTCGCTGATTCGCGTCGAATCCGATGAAGCGACCTATAATCTGCACATCATTATTCGTTTTGAACTTGAGCAGGCGCTAATCAATGACACGCTGACGGTCTCTGACTTGCCCGCGGCCTGGCGCGAGAAATATCGGCACTACCTTGGGATTGAGCCACCCGACGACGCGGACGGCGTACTCCAGGACGTGCATTGGGGGGCTGCCCTGATCGGCTATTTTCCGACGTACTCGCTGGGCAACCTCTACGCCGCACAGTTCTTCGCGACTGCCGATCAGGAGTTAGGGGGGCTGGATGATCAGTTTGCCGCCGGTGAGTTTCAGCCACTCCTGCAATGGCTGCAAGATCGCATTCACGGGCCAGGCCAATGCTACAGTGCCAGCCAACTCGTCGAGCGTGTCACCGGCAAGCCGCTGGGGCACGAGAGCTTGCTAGCGCAGTTGCGGACCAAATACACTTCACTCTACGGCCTGGAATAGTGGGTCTCCCCCGGAAACCCTAGGCACGCTTGCGTCACCGTTGCTACACTAGACGCTGTGGTGCCGCTAACTGCCCGTGGAGATTCTGATGACGACGGTGAATTGCCCCAAATGCGACGAGAAAGTCCGAGTGCCGAATGACGCCAGTTCGGCAGCCCGCGTGCAGTGTCCACTGTGCGTGGAAGAGTTTGACATGGCCGAGGCACTCGAAAAGCTGGCGCCGATGCTGGTCGTTCTGAACGATCCCGGGGCACCCGCCGTGTCAACCGCGTCGACCGATGTGGCGTTCTCCGATAACGATCTGGTGGCCGAAGCGGATGAAGACGCAGCCGTCCCGGAATTCTCCTTCGAGGCACCTGCTGCGGCACGAACCGGCGCACCGGAATTCGCCTTCGAAAGCGGCTCGGCGACATCCGGCTCGTCTGCCAGCGCTGCCCGCCGCGCCCGCGCGCAACGGCCGCAGAAAAGCGCGATCAAGGAAATGGCCAAAGTCGTCGGCGGCGGCGTGATCGGTTTGACCATCGGCCAACTGATTCTGTGGTGGCTGCCCGGCAGCTTGAAACGCGATCCCTTGGAGCTAGGCCCCAAGATTCCCGCCTTTGCTGCGTTCCTGGTCAGTCCTCAGTTTCGCGCGAAATCGCTGACGGAACAGGACAGCGAACCGGTGCCTTCGTTCAACCAAGGCGGCACCGGGTCAACGAGCTTCGGAAACTTTGGGCAAGACCTTGGCAACGAATTGCCTTCCTCGTCATTTGAAGGGATGCTCGATCCGAACCAGTCGAAGCCGGTGAAGAAGCAGGGAAAGAAGAAGCCGGCGGCGAAGCAATTGGCCCGACAGGATGGTCCGGATGCGATGGTGGATGATGTGTCAGCAACCGGCTTGGATGCGACCGGCGACGACCAGGATACCGACGGGGCCAGCAGCGCGGACGGTGTCACGCCGCTACCCGCCGAAGTCGAGGCCGATGTCTTTGGCGCCAAGCCAGACATCGAAGTTCCGATGATCAATCTCGACGCCTTCCCGACGGCAGCGGACACTCCCGCACCACCTGAGTCGGCAGCAGCGGATCCGCAAGCGGACCTGCCAGCGGTGCCCGCGCCGGCAGGCGAGCCGACCCCGTCAGAGCCTGACGATGCAGGAGATTTCGGCGGTGTGCGGAACGCTCCGACCATCACCGGTGAACAACTTTCGAATCGCCTTGCGGAAGCGGTCAGTGCCAGCACTGCCATGGATACGTCGACGGACGCGACCGCTCGGGCGTTGGCGCGAGACTACTACCTCAACCTTGCTGGCCTTGGCGAAGCGGTGACGTTTGTCGATCAGAATGCGGAGAGCGACTTTGTCGATGAAGTCGGAAAATTCGCCATGGAAGTCGGGGCGCAACCAGACAGGCTCAAACTCATCGGGACGGTCGCACCGAACTGGATGAAAGCGGCCCGCCCACACAATGGGTTTGTGGTCGGCGGAACCGTGAAGTCCATCACTTTCGACGATCCATATTATGTCACGTCGCTGGAACTGCCCAACCGAGACCTTCTCCAGGTCGTAAGCCTCATTGACCCGGCCGCGGATTACCAGGCCGACGACCGCGTGTTGATTCTCGGTAGCATCTTGGAATCGCCCCGGCAAAATCTGAAACGCTACCAGGGCGATGCGCCGACAGTGATTCTGGACGGGCTCCACACCACATTACCCAAGTCGGAATAACGCGCCCCGGTGCTTCGCGAAAGCTGGTGCTTCACGAGGGCTCGGTGGTGCGTGGCGTGGCTCGCTGACGTCTCAACATGCACCCAGGAGCTGGGCTCGTGACGGCGGAATGGTACTATTCAGTTGACGGTCGCATCCTGGGACCGGTTGCCAGCGACACGTTGCGGCAGCGTGCCGAATCTGGTGAGATTAACGCCACCGATCTGGTCTGGCGCGAGGGAATGCCAGACTGGATCCCGGCCAGTGCGATCGGCCTGACCATGCTGATTGCTCCACCACCAGTGGCCGCTGCGACGACTTCCTCCGAGGACGCGGTCCCAGATGTTTCCTCAGCGCAGCAGGGCGCGCTGAACCGCGGCAGCGCCCCACCACCGATCACGTCCAGGGACCAAGACGCAACCCGGCAGCGGAAATCACAGGGAAGTCTCGGCGATCCACACCGGCCAGCGGGACAAGCCCCCGGCCTGACGCGTTGGTTGCGAATCGGCGGACTGATCGCCGGCGCTGTGGTCATGCTGATGTGTGGAGTCTGGCTGGGACGAATGCTGACCACGAATCCCAACCACCTGGAAGATGATCGAGTTGTTGCCTGGAAGAACCGCTCGACCCCACAGGAGCATTCACCCTCCCACGGCGAAGATTCGCCGCCCGACCTGGCACGAGGAAAAGTACTGCCAGCCCCCTCCGGTGAAATTCACGCGGTGCCCGCCGCAGGCGAGCCTGGCAGGACGAACCAGGACCATGGCCCCCCCGCGACCGGCACCGCCCCAGGCTCGACGCCTCCGCCCGGCACGACGGCCGCACCGGATGCGACACGCGGGTCCGATGAGGCTGCGGCAACTGCCGCGTCCGACGCGCCGTCGGGTGAGGTTCCAGCCACGACCCGGCCAACGGAAACAGCGGCGAGCGAAACCCCAGCGACGAAGAGCTCACCAAAGGACACAACGGTATCGCCGGCTGAGCCCGGTCCCAGCGATGCGGACGGTGGCCCCCGTGTCTTCTACCAGACCCTGGACATTCACCGCAGGCCGACCTTTGTGGTGCTCGGCACAACGCTGGCGCAGGAGCTCCGATATCGCATTGTGTCGCAGATCGAAATCGGGACGCCAGACGATATGGGGGCACGTCGCGCCGTGCAGATTATTGAACGCACGCGTTTGCTACAAGCCGACGATCTGACGCGGGCGGCATATGCGACGGCGTTGAAGTCGCTCGAGCGGCAGCAGTACACCTTTAAGCTTAATGCCCGAAACGAGATCATCGAATTCACAAGGCCGGGCATGAAGGCGGCAGCAGTTGCCGTTGAACGCCGGGCAACGCAAGGCGTGCAGTTGACAAAGGTCATTGACGACGACGGCTGGAAGGAACTCGCCGAACTTACCTTTTTCCGACCCGAACCGGATGTGGCACAAGGACAACCCTACGTGCGACAGATTTCGCATGACTGGACCCCGCTGGGGGCGTGGTCCGGCACGACGCGATTTACCGGCCAGCAGGTTGTGGGTGACCAACAGACAATCAACTTTCGTCACTCGCTCACGTACGTGCCACCCAAAGCGAATCCTGCCGCGGGACCGTTGGGATTGCGCATCGTGTCCGCTGCCTGCTCGATCGATCGAGCCGAAGGGGACATCGAGTATGATCTGGGGTTGCAGCGCGTCGCCAACGTTCGCGAGACGTTTCAGGTGCATGGCACGATCGCCGCCGAATTACTCGGACAACCAGCCACGATCGAGCTTCAAGAGCGCCAGTTGCTGACGATTCGGATCACCGCGCAACCGCCCACGGACGAGTAACGTGTCGTGCCGGGTGGCCATGCCGGGGGTGCAGGCCGCTGGTTGTTCTGCACCAAGAATCATCGCGGACAACTGCGGACAGGCCGGTTGATCGCATCGATGTGTTGCAGAGAATTCCATTGCAACGACCAGCATCTATGTCGTGCCACCGTTGGGTTGGATCTTGTCCTCGGCGCCGACCGCGTCGTCCCCATCATCGTCGTCGGTGTCCTGGGCCAGGAGTTGGGCCGCCTTCTGCAGTGACGCAAACGTGTGCTTGAGCTCGGCATTGGGATCTGCCGGCGTGCCATCGCCCGCGGTTGCCGCTTGCGTCGCGGCCGCTGCGGCCGGCGGTTGGGTCTTGCCACTGATGAGATGCATCAAGGACTGCACGATATTGAACCAGAAGGGGCCGCCCAACCCAATCAACAATCCCGATCCAAGCACACGCAGGAACCAGATCAGCAAGTCGCTCGCCCGCCGCCAGCGCCCTGGGGTTGTGCTGACCTGATCTCCGCCGGCCGTCTGTGGATTGCCGCCATTGTCCACTGGCCGCAGCAGCGACAGAGGGGGCAGCGACGGATGGTAGCCTAACGGGACGCCAACATAGTCCTGTAACTCCTTGGCCAGACCCTGGATTTGGGCCAAGTCCGATTTAATGTTTTGCAGGTCTGCGGAGGCACCTGGTGGTGTGGCGGCTGGTGGTGAGCCATCCTGCGGCGACGCTGCGGGGGCCTCGTCATCCGGTGCTATGCCTGGCGTGGGTTGCGTGTTGGCGGAGGCGGGATGTGACGAATCGTCCGCAGGATGAGCGTCCTCTGGAAGTGGTGTGGGTTGCGTTCTGTTATTTGCCGAAGCGGGCTGGGGCGTGTGCTCCCCGGCAGTTCGCTGGGTCGTACGGTCGTTGACCTGCTCCCAGTTCGAGATAATCGTCTCTGCGTGGGCGATGACGGTCTGTCGCGCGATCGGGTCTTGCACGTATGTTTGAAGCGTGAACAACGCATCAACATTCAACATGAACGCGACGACAATTCCTGCCGCGATCGAAATGACCTGAGATCGTCGTTTGAAAAGGTCGCTGGCCGCTTTCCCATATTGGTCATACTTGGCAATCGTATTATCCAGCAAGAAATCGACGTCGCTGGCCGTCCGCGCGGCCAATGCCTGACCGACCGCCGTCTTGGGCAACCGCTTGACCATTTCGGCCGTTGAGAGGTTGGTTAGGTCTCTGAGCCAGCTCCACCGCCACTGGCTTGGATCGGGAACCAAGGGGTTGCTTGTCAGCCGCGCAATCACGTCCTCGCGCATGGCGTCAATCTTGTCCAGGGAATCGAGTCTAAAATGCGTCGTGACAAGCTGCTGGAGTTCCGTTTCGTAGAAGATCGTGAGCATCCGTTTCAGATCTTTCCCACGCAGATGCAGGACGCGATTGACGATCTCGACCCCCACGGTCGCCATCGTTGAAAGTGACAGCATCGTTAAAGCCAAAGCCAGAAACGCTTGTAGGAGCGGCATGGTGTTTTCTCTGGAACAGACAACGGGCAACGCGCCCCGCGGGCGACGGGATGGTGGACGATTTTCGGCTGCGAACTGCTCGTATTGTACTATCGCGTGTGGCCAGGGCTGACAGGACGTTGGGTAATTCCATCGGCGAATTCCGAGCGATCGCGGCGATCTGCCGGATTCAAGCAGCCGCGGTGTCAGAGCCTATGATTTGACCGCATCGCGCTGCTTGCATTATTCTGATATGCGCCGTCTGGCAGGCCTGAACGACCTGGGCTGTGGGCGGTCCTCACCTGCGCGTTGACCCTCCGTCACCCATCACACCTTGCGTGTTTGACCCGATGATACCAACCAACCAAGCGGTCTCCTCACGAATTCTGACCAGCGTCCTGGTCTTGGGCAGCATCGCATCAGCGGTCGCCAACGACGCGCCCTCAACCCATGCACGTCAGGTCATGGCAGATCAGCCCGCCGCCATGTGGATGTTTCAGGATGACAGCGCCGATGCGCGGCAAGGCGACCTTAAGCTGCCGACGTTGGCGGGTCGCATGGAGGGTAGCTGCCAATTGGCGGGAGGACCAGTGCCGCCGAACTTTCCCTTGTTTTCCGCAGGGAATCGAGCCCTTGCGCTTTCGGGTGCGGGTTCGTTCGTTCGCGTGCGCGATCCAGGCCAAGGGAGCGTTTTCGATTTTGGCCAGGGCGATTCGATCACACTTGAAGCGTGGGTCAATCCGGCCGCCATCAAAAATAGCGTAACACCAAATTGCAGGCCGTTTAGCAGCTGCTCAAAGAAAAGCATTGTTGTCATGAGAATTCTTGTATAATTTGAATGTATAGCCGTCAAACCGATACAATCCATCATCCGTACCAACCCAAATGAAACCGAAAGTATCTTCTCCGATCGCATTAATCGAGGAAGACTCAAGTCCGTCTTCAAATCCGTAATTATGAAA
>JAUIHJ010000303.1 GCA_030432015.1 bacterium | reverse complement strand
CTACCGCATTTAACCAAGGCTAGGCTAGGGTACTTTTGTGATTATTATTCTTTGACAAATATCGTGGAATTAAGTTACCCGAAAACTGGCAACAAACGCAAAGGCTGACTTAAGGTACTTTACCGTTGTTCCCGTTTTTGAAGCGACTTGAGAGACCTCGTAGATCGCCGAAATCTGCGGCACGCCAACTCCGGAGATCACGCGGGTTGTGCAAATCGAACCAGGCCCGATTCCCACCTTCACCGCATCTGCGCCGGCCTTTACCAGGTCTTCGCAGCCCTCCCGAGTTGCCACATTGCCGGCAACGACGTCAATATCCCAACGCTTCTTGATCTCCTTCACTGTCTCGATAACGTTTTTCGAGTGCCCGTGAGCACTGTCGACCACGACAATGTCCACGCCACTTCTGATCAAGCAATCAACACGTTCAAAGTCAAACACGCCTACCGCAGCCCCCACACGCAGCCTGCCTTGCCTATCCTTACAGGCATGGGGGAACCGGTTCATCATGTCGATGTCTTTGATCGTAATGAGGCCAGTCAGGACATAAGAATCGTCAACCAGCAAAAGTTTCTCCACCTTTTTAGCCGTTAAAATCTTCTCAGCTTGCTCAAGCGTTACTTCTCCCGTAACCGTTACAAGGTTCTCTTTCGTCATTACCTGCGAAACAGGGATGTTTCCCCGTTCCAGAAAGCGGAGATCGCGGCGCGTTAAAATTCCCACCAATTTTCCGCTTTCTTCCGTGATGGGGATTCCGGAGACATTGTGTTGCTCCATCCTTTCCCGTGCTTCTTCCACCATCACGTTGGGGCGTAGCGTGACGGGATCGACGATAATTCCGTTCGCGCTCCGTTTGACCTTGTAGACCTCCTCCTCCTGCGACTCGATGGGCATATTCTTGTGAATAATGCCGATGCCGCCATTCTTGGCCAAGGCGATGGCGAGCCGGCCCTCGGTGACCGTGTCCATCGGCGAACTCAGGAGCGGGATATTCAGCGCGATCCGTTTTGTCAGTTGCGTGCTGACATTGACTTCCGACGGTACAACCTCGCTGTAGCGGGGTTTCAGCAGCACGTCGTCGAAGGTGATTGCGGGGAAGCCAAGCTTGTCGTCCATGGGGCACCTTGTGAGGCAAAGGCCAAAATGTAATCCCGCATTATGTGGAGATTCGACGATGTTGACAACTTGCCGCCGCGCAAAGTCAGGGGCATTCGGTTTTTCAATTAAGGCGCTCATCGCAAATGAGAACCCGCAGTTGGAAAAACCCAATCGCCCTGGGCTGAATGTTGGCCCCGAACAATGCGGGCGCCCCCAGCAGCTACTTGCGGCCCCGATGTTCAAGATGCGCCAACACCAGGGCCACGTCGGCTGGCGTGATGCCGCTGATCCGACTGGCCTGGGCGATGCTTACCGGCTGCACTCGCGATAGTTTCTCGCGTGCCTCGTTTCGCAGTTGTCCGATGCCTGCAAAATCGAAGTCGGCGGGTATACGCTTTTCCGCCAGTCGCTGCTGACGATCAACCTGCTGCTGCTGACGTGTTACGTACCCGGAATATTTGGTGTCATATTCGACCTGCAGCCGAACCTCCTCGTCAAGTTCACCAAGTTCCGGCAAGCGTTCCACCAGCGCAGACCATTGCACTTCCGGGCGGCGCAGGTACTTGGCAAACGTCACCCCCTCGGTCCGGTGCGATTCCAGGAGGCCGCTGACGCGTTCAATTTCGGCGGTCTTGGCTTGCAGCCGTTGCCAACGTTGATCGTCGACGAGCCCGGCTTCGTGGGCCAGCGGCGTCAGCCGGCGGTCGGCATTGTCCTGACGCAACAGCAGGCGATACTCGGCTCGACTGGTGAACATCCGATACGGCTCGTCAACGCCACAGGTCACCAGGTCGTCCACGAGCACGCCGATATAGGCTTGCTCGCGGCCGAGCACGAGCGGCTCAGCGCCACGCAGTTTCAAGGCGGCATTCGCGCCGGCGATCAACCCTTGCGCGCCGGCCTCCTCGTAGCCGGTCGTCCCATTAATCTGGCCGGCGAAATAGAGGCCAGGAACGCTTTTTGTCTCCAACGACGGCCAGAGTTGGTCGGGAGGGCAAAAATCATATTCGACCGCGTAGCCGTAACGCATGATCTGCGCCTTTTCCAACCCCGGAATCACGCGAAACATGGCGTCCTGGACGTCGCGAGGCAGGCTGGTCGAAATCCCATTTACGTAGATTTCCTGCGTATGGCGTCCTTCGGGTTCGAGAAACAGTTGATGCTGATCCTTGTCAGCAAATCGCACGACCTTATCTTCGATCGACGGGCAGTAGCGCGGGCCGCTTGACTGGATCTGCCCGGTGTACATCGGCGCGCGCTGCAAATTGGCACGGATCAGGTCGTGCGCTGCCGGATTGGTGTACGTAATCCAACACGGCATCTGTTCGACCTGCAGCGTGTCGGACATGAAGGAGAACGGTTGAGGCGCATCATCGCCCGGCTGACGTTCCGTCTTGTCGTAGTCGATCGTCCGACCATTGAGCCGCGGCGGCGTCCCCGTTTTGAAGCGGGCGAGTCGAAATCCAAGTCGTTGCAGCGACCCGCTGATTCCCGCGGTCGTCCCCTCCCCTGCGCGACCACCTGGCGTCTTGGCTTCGCCGGTATGCATCAATGCCTGTAAGAAGGTCCCAGTGGTCAGGATCACCGCGGGGGCATGGTAGATTGCGTCGCCGCGGACGCGGACGCCGACGATCCGAGGTGAGCTTCCCTCCGGCGACGTCAGCAGGTCTTCGACAATCTCCTGCCGCAGGGCCAGATTCTCCTGCTCCTCGACAATCCGTTTGATTTCCTGCTGGTAGGCGCGTTTGTCCGCCTGCGCCCGCGGGCTGTGCATGGCGGGCCCTTTGCGACGATTCAGCAGGCGAAACTGGATGCCGGTGGCATCGATCGCTCGGCCCATCGCACCGCCCAACGCGTCGATCTCACGAACGATCTGGCCTTTGGCGACACCGCCGATGGCCGGATTGCAGCTCATCTGGCCGACGGTATCCAGATTGGTCGTCAACAGCCCGACCTGGGCTCCCATCCGCGCGGCAGCCAACGCGGCCTCGGTCCCTGCGTGGCCGGCGCCAATGACCAGAACATCGAAATGGTATTCAGCGGTTTGCATCCCACCATGGTAGGTCGAGATGCGACAGAGCGTAAGTAGCGGTGAGAAGCCTTATCGCGGACGCGGCGTCATGGTCACATCATCGAAGGAAAGTGTCCCGGTCGCGCCATAGAGTCCGATCCGCAGGATTCCCTCGCGTGCCTGGACCGGAACGCGAAACACCTTTGAATCGGTCTTCCAGGCCGAACCACCCTCATACGGTCCCAGCCAGAAGAACCCCAGATCCTTGCGATTGGCGTCGTAAAACGTGATGGCCAGGCTGGGAATCGAATTCGACCGGGGAGCATTTCGGACGTTCGAATGCCGTACTTTGCAGGAGACGGTCAATTCGGCGACCTTGCGTCCATCGATCGGAAAGCCCTGCAAGAGATGGGCGCTACGGCCGACCACGTCATTGTCAAAGGTCACAAAATGCTCGCCTTCCGGCGCTGATGAACTCGTCTCCCACGTCAGGTGGCGTTGATAATACCATCCCGCCACGAAACCGTTTTCCCCCAGAGGCTCCTCGAAGTTGCCGTTGACCGCACGCGGATTTTCCGGATCAGGTTTCACCGCACGCTGATCTTCTGCCCGGCCGGTCATGGGGACAAACAAGGTGGGGCGCAGCGCTTCGGCCTTCAACTTCCCGTCGATCTTGCGAAACACATACAGGATCTGCTGATATCGCTCGCCAACGGGAATCACCATCAGGCCCCCCTCCCGAAGTTGCTCGATCAGCGGTCGCGGAGGTTTCTCCGGCGAACAGGTCACGATAATCTTGTCGAACGGCGCGTGTTCCGGCCAGCCCTTGAACCCATCGCCGACCCGCGTCTGGACGTTGTCGTAGTCGAGCCGCCGCAGCGTCCGTTCTGCCTTGCGACCGAGCGCTTCGACGATTTCAATCGAATACACGTCCTCCACCAGCGGGCTCAGTACGGCCGCTTGAAATCCGCTGCCCGTGCCGATCTCGAGGACCCGATCGGTCGGCTTGGTTTCGAGGCATTGCGTCATGAATGCCACGATAAACGGCGACGAAATCGTCTGCTGAAAACCGATCGGCAACGCCATATCGAAGTACGCCTGATCCCGCAACTTGCGGTCGACGAATTCATGACGCGGGGTATCCAGCAAGGACTGAATGACACGCTGGTCCGTCACACCCGCCCCAATCACGGCCGTCTCGACCATCTTCCGGCGTGCCGCCTCGAACGACTCTTCCGTCTGGCCACAAACCGTCTCGGTGGTGGCCGTGGCGGCCAGCAACATTGCCAACCCCAACAAGCATCGTTCCAACTTCATGGCGGTCTTCCTGTAAAGGTCATGGTCACGCAGCACACAGCACGCAGCCGGTCGGCAGTTCGGTCGGCAGTTCGGTCGGCGTAGTGGCCGCATGCACCAGCGTCGCGTTCAATTATAGCCGCCCGGTCAGCTGATGCGGAAAGCTCCAGCCTCCGGCTCCGCTTGGCGGGGGCTTGCAAGCGGCCGCGCACTCTGAAAAACTGCTGCAAACTGCACGTCCCGCACTATCCCCATCACTCCCCGGTCACGCCATGAAAACGAATCCTGTCAAAGCAAAACTTCGCAACGGAGAGCCATCCTTCGGCACTTGGTTATCGCTGGGTGACCTGGTCGCCACGCGCGTGCTGGCGCGGATCGGCTTCGATTGGCTGACGTTGGACATTGAACACGGAGCCTTTGACTGGTCGCAAGCGACAACCATTTTTGCCGCCATCGCCGATGCCGGCTGTGTTCCCCTGGCGCGGGTCCCGGAAGGCAGCCATCACTACATCAAACGGGTGTTGGACGCCGGCGCGATGGGGATTGTCGTGCCGATGGTCGACACGGTCGAACAGGCGCAAATTGCGATCGCTGCCGCCAAGTATCCCCCCACCGGAAATCGCAGTGTCGGTGGTGGCATGCATTCCTTGAATTTCGGCACCACGGCCGGCGAATACTTCGAGCGTGCCAACGACGAAATCCTCGTGATCCTGCAGACCGAAAGCCCGCAAGGGGTCGAAAATGCCGAAGCCATCTACAGCCTCCCCGGCTGCGATGCGATCTTCATCGGCCCCAATGATCTTCGCTTTCAAATGCGCGCCGCCGACGGGACATTCCCGACCGCCGAAGAACACGAAGCGATGATCCAACGCGTCATCGAGGTCGGCAAGCAGGTCGGCACGCCGACCGGAATCCACGCCATGGATCCCGCGTCCGCACGCGAGCGGGCCAGCCAAGGGATGCAGTTTCTCGCCGTGGGGAGCGATCTCCGGATGATGACCTTCAAGGCCCAGGAGGTGATGTCGGAGCTTGATCCAGCCGAAGTGGCGAAAGATCTTGCGCGATACTAAAGCATGAGCGTCTACCTGCTGGCAACGTTGGACACCAAGGGTGATGAAGCCGCCTTCGTGCGCGATCAGCTCGCCCAGTTCGGGATTGAGGTCGTGCTGGTCGACACCGGCTGCTTGGGGAGTCCCGCGGTCGTGCCCGACGTCACCCGTAGCCAGATCTTCACGGCGGCCGAAACATCGTTGGAGGCTATGGTCGCAGGCAACGACCGTGGCGCCGCCGTAACCCGAGCGGCCGTCGGCGCACGGAACATCGTGCTGGAGGCCCATCGTACCGGTCACGTCGACGGAGTGCTCGGCCTGGGCGGTTCGGCCGGCACGACAATCGGGACCGCGGCCATGCGGGCACTGCCGCTCGGCGTTCCCAAACTGATGGTCAGCACGCTCGCATCGGGCCAGGTGCGACCCTACGTTGGCGACAAGGATGTCCTGATGCTGAACTCGGTCGTCGACATCGCCGGGATCAATCGGATCAGCCGGCAGATTTTGGTGACCGCGGCGGCAGCGATGGCTGGGATGGTGCAGCACCGCCACGAACACGCGGCTGCGTCCCAGGGGCCAACATCCGACGACGACAAACCGCTGATCGCGGCTTCGATGTTCGGTGTGACCACACCCTGCGTCGAACGGGCGCGTCGTGTATTGGAGCAGGCCGGTTACGAAGTCCTGGTCTTTCACGCGACGGGCAACGGTGGACAAGCCATGGAGTCGCTGATCGCCGAGGGTCTGCTGGCAGGGGTCCTGGACATGACCACGACCGAACTTGCAGACGAATTGGTAGGCGGCGTCCTGTCCGCTGGCCCGCAGCGATTGACCGCCGCCGCGACGCGCGGCCTCCCTCATGTCGTCTCCGTGGGCGCGACCGACATGGTCAACTTCGGCAGCCGCGATTCGGTCCCACCACGGTTTGCTGACCGCACGTTCTACCAACACAACGCGACGGTCACACTGATGCGGACAACAACCGAGGAATGCGCCGCCCTGGGCGCCGAAATCGGCACCAAGGTCGCGGCCTCGTCAGGCCCCGCCGCGATCCTGCTCCCCCTGCGAGGCGTCTCCGCGATTGATCACGCCGGTCAGCCATTTAACGACCCCGCCGCGCGCGAAGCGCTGTTTGACGGAATTCGCCGGCATCACGGTCGAGCGGAACTGCTGGAAATCGACCAGCACATCAACGATGACGCGTTTGCGGAAGCGGCGGCGGCAAAGCTCCTTGAACTCATCCAACGCAGCGCAGAAAGGCCATCCGATGGGACTGTTTGCACGTGACGAAATCCTGGGCCGACTGCGATTGAAACTCGCCTCCGGTAGGCCCCTGGTCGGTGGCGGTGCCGGAACGGGAATCAGCGCCAAGCTGTCCGAAGCCGGTGGCGTCGATCTACTGGTCATTTATAACTCGGGCCGCTTTCGGATGGCTGGCCGCGGCTCGCTATCCGGAATGATGCCCTACGGCGACGCGAACGCCATCGTGATGGAGATGGCGCGCGAGGTCATCCCCGTGGTCAAGCAGACCCCCGTTCTGGCCGGCGTGTGCGGCACCGATCCCTTCCGCATCATGAAGCTGTTTCTTCGTGAAGTCGACGCCGCCGGGTTTTCAGGGGTGCAGAATTTCCCTACCGTCGGCCTCATTGATGGCACTTTTCGGCAAAACCTGGAAGAGACGGGGATGAGCTACGGGTTGGAAGTCGACCTGATCCGAACCGCACATGAATTGGGCATGCTCACAACGCCGTATTGCTTCAACCCGGACCAGGCGTCAGCGATGGCGACCGCCGGCGCCGACATTCTGATCCCACATATGGGCCTGACCACCAAGGGGAGCATCGGCGCGGGAACCGCCGTGACGTTGGAAACGTCCGCGGTCCGTGTTCAGGCAATGCATGATGCGGCCAAACGGGTCAATCCAGACATCCTGGTGCTCTGCCACGGTGGCCCCATCGCAGAACCTGCCGACGCACAATACATCCTCGACAACACCGAAGGGGTCGTCGGCTTTTACGGCGCCAGTAGCATGGAACGCCTGCCGGTCGAACCGGCCATCACGAATCGAGTTCGCGAATTCTGCGAATTGACCCTGTAACGCTGTAATCAGCGCGTGGCATCAATCACCGCGGCACAATCAAGCCAGCCCAACCCGGCCCGACGGCCATCAGCCGGTCCGCTTGTAAGCCAGCTTTCTTTCTCGGACGGGCAATTGGTCGGCCTGGTAGCGGAGCAGCCAGTCCCACGCGTCCTGCACGGATTCCTGTGCCGATCGGAAATGATAGCCCAGTTCGTCGACGGCACGCTCGCTGCTATACCACAGATTCATTGCAGACAGTTGTAAGGCCGCAGAGTTCACCAGCGGCTCACGCCCGGTCAGACGGTAGGTCATGTCAATACTCAGGCCGGCAATCGCGCGGTTGATCGGGCCCAGCGGTACTCTCGGGCAACGCGCCCCGGTTGTGTCCGCCATTAACCTCCACAGTTCGCGGTAGGTCATATTGTGTCCTGCCAGGATGTAACCACGTCCCGTCTCACCGCGATGGAAGGCGGAGACCGTGCCGCGGGCGACATCGCGGACGTCGACGACGCTCACACCACCCAGAGGCACCATTGGCGTGTAACGATTCGCGATACTAAGCAACATCTGACCTGATGAGGGCTTCCAATCCCAGGGGCCCTGCAAGAATCCCGGATGGACAACGACCGCATCCAGATCCGCCGTCTGAACCTGCCGCAACACGTATTCTTGACCAGCGCGTTTGGAGGTTACGTACGGGCAGGGCGTGATCCGTTCATCGTAGTCTTCTTCGTTCGCCAACTGATGTGGGCGGGCGACTCCCAGCGCGTTGACCGTCGACACGTGGACGAGTCGCACGTCGCGTCCTCTGAGCGAATCGGCCACATTCTTGGCGCCGCCAAAGTTGATCGCGTCGTGCTGGTCGCGGTCTGACCAACCAATCTTGACGCAACCTGCGCAGTGAAAGACCACATCGACGTTCCTGGTTGCCGCAGCAACCGCGTCGGGATCTCGGATATCGGCACCACACCGCTCGACGTCGAGCCCGGCCAGCGATTGAGATCGATCTGCGGTGGGCGACATCGCACGGACTTCCACGCCATCGTTCAGCAGGAGACGGACCAAGTTATTGCCCAGCATGCCCGTCGCGCCAGTGACCAGTGCCTTCATTGCCGATCTCCTAAAACAGCTTGTTCTCAAGCGTCAGCAAACGCCCTCACCTAACCTTTCAAGAATTAATCGAGCGGAAACGGATTTCAAATAATTTTCAGCGGAGAATCAGAAAAATATTCTCGAAATCGCCGGGGCTAGTGCTTTTTTGCGGATCGTGCGGCCCTTAGCGTGGCGATGGCACGAAATCCCACACCGTGGCCGCATAAATTCGGCGCAAATGGTTAGATATCAGCAGGTTGCACCAAACAACACGAGCGACCGTGCGGACTAGAACGGGGCTCCGACGGTGTTCGCGGCCGGCCTCAGACGGGTGGGCCCGGACCGTCTGCGACGGACGGGCGATCAAACGTTTTTCTCAGATTTTTTCGCCCATGCCCTTGGTCAGGGCCATGAAGGCGGATTCGAGGTTGACTTCCTCTTCGCGGAAGAGGGTCAACGAAAACCCGTTCTGCACCACCACCGAGGCCAATTCGCTGTAATCTTCCGCGTCCTCGGCAATGGTGACCATCAAGCAGCCATCATGCATGGCGACGGCTTCGACAAGTTGATGCTGCTCC
>JAUIHJ010000302.1 GCA_030432015.1 bacterium | reverse complement strand
TCCGTGTCCGCGCCGCCCAAACGCCTCGTCTTTCTGGGGATCGGTTTCGGCGTAACGGCGGATCGCTGGTATCCCAACATCAATTCCGTTGGCGAAAACTACGAACTACCGGAAGTGCTCGCACCGCTCCAAAAGCACAAGCGAGACATCTCGATCATTCAGAACTTGATGCACCAGTATTCGGCGGATGGGCACAGCGGCAGCACATTCTGGTTGACAGGTGCCAACCGCTATGGCATTCCCGGGCAAAGCTTCCATAACACCGTTTCGGTAGACCAGGTCGCGGCCGAAGTGCTTGGAGAACAGACTCGGTTCGCATCGGTTCAGCTTGCTGCCAAAGTCGGGTACGCCTCCGACGGTCATGGGCCGGGGATGTCGCTCGCCTGGAATCGCTCCGGCAAACCAGTTGCCGGGATCGATACGCCCGTTGCGGCGTTCCACAAAATGTTCTCCAACGACAGCACGCCACTGGCCGAACGACAACAGCGGTTAACTGATCAACGGAGTGTGTTGGACACCGTGCTCACCGATGCCGGCGCGGTGAACCGAAAACTCAACACGACGGACAAACGGAAACTTGACGAATACTTGCAGTCGATTCGCGAGATTGAAGTGCGACTGGCCAAGGAAGAGAAGTGGCTCTCGATCGACAAACGGCAGCCTGTTAATCCACTTCGAGAACCGGAAGAGTCGCTCGAAGGCGTCGAGGAAATCCGGATGATGTACGATCTGATGGTCGCCGCGATGCAGGTCGATGCCACGCGGGTTTTTACCTACCGCATGCCCTGTGATTCAATGATTCAGAGCCTCGGTGCAACGATGACTTCTCATTCAATGAGTCACTACTCCGCTGGTGAACGTCGCACGGTTTCGATGAGCCGTGACACCGCGCACGCGAAACTGTTGTCCGAATTCATCGACAAGTTGAAGGACTCGAAAGAATCCGACGGCTCCAGCCTGTTCGACCATTGCGCCATCACGTTCGGCTCGAATCTCAGCTCCGTGCATTCATTAAGGAATTGCCCGACACTCATCGCCGGCCGTGGTGCCGGCTTCAAGCAGGGCCGTCATCTCGTCATGTCCAACCCGAAAACGCCCCTGTGCAACCTTTGGTTGAGCACCCTTCGCGGCAGCGGAATCGCAGCGGAAAGCTTCGGCGATTCGACGGGAGTGATTGACCAGTTGTTTGATGCATAACATTCTTAACATCAACGAAATGGCCCGACCGGTTCCGGAGCGTGCTCAGCATTTAGACTGAAACATCCGGGTTTGCCGCCAGACAAAAGGTCCGCCGCCAACAGGGTTACCGCCAACAGGTTCCCGGAATCGGCATCAGCAGGGTCAGCCAGGCGACGTAACAGGCGAATTGACGCTGCATCAATCATGGCTTCCGTTCTGCGTGACGTTCGATGACATCGTCATGGTCGCGCCGCTGCAGCTCAGCGAGTTCAATTCCGTAAACACGTTTGCGGAAGTAACCAGTCGACCGATTATCCTTGCTGGCAAACATGTCGGACCCCACGATCCGGGGAGGACCGGCAGCCTGCACGCAGCGCTGGTAGTGCACGAGGCGCCTGGCGAGTTCGACCAAGCGAATGCAATGCGGCGCTTCGATGATCCGCAAGGGATTGGCGTGAGCTATTGTGCCTGCATGTACGATCCGGGCTGGAAGCATTCGCGACGAACAGCCAAGCCAATTCTATCCGCTCGACAGGAAGCCGCGCGAGACGTTGATTGAGGCCGCGATGCCGCTCAATCGATCGGCCTGCGAACACGCAACCGAATCGGCATCGCCGGAGGAGTTGAAAACGCCTCACACGGAGTTGTTCGACACGCACAGCCCAGCGCTCGCCGCGGAAGGGTCGTTGCGGGTAAATCAGGCCGTGGCGTTGCGGGGTTGCTGCCGGCACTGTTCTGCGCCAAGGTTTTTCGAGAAAATATCGAGACGCACCGGTAATCTTGCAGCGCCGCGGAATATCTACTCATCGGGACGCCCCGAAACCTCCACTGAGACGAAGAAATGGACCACGAACCTGACCGCGAACAGCGATACAGCGAATTCGTCGCCTTGTTGGCTCGACATGACGTGTCGATCCGGCGATTCGTACGTTCGTTGTTGCCGTCGCGGGATGGCGTTGACGATGTCGTGCAGGATACCGCCCTGGAATGCTGGAAAAAGTTCTCAGAGTTCAATTCAGACGGCTCGGAAGATTCGGCTGCCGGATTCATTCGCTGGGCGTGTGTGATCGCCCGCTACAAGGCGCTGAGTTGGCAGCGTGACAAGGCCAGAGATCGGCTGGTGTTTCGTGAAACGGTCATTGAACGGTTGGCTCAGGCCGCAATCGACGGTCTCGACCAGCAGGAGCTCGAGCAGTCGGCGATCGAGTCCTGTCTTGCACGACTGCCGGACGATCAACGGCGACTTATCTTGAGCGTCCATTCGCCCGGCCAATCGATCGCGGCCATCGCACAGGAGACGGGAGAAGCCGCTCGACGGCTCTACAGCAAAGTCAACATACTGCGAAAACGCCTCCTGGAATGTGTTCAGCAACGACTTGCTGCGGAGGTTGGCAATGGATGAAGCGACGCGAACCCGGATCTTCAAAGCGATCGACCAATCCATCTCCCCTGCAGAGTTTGATCGGCTGCAGGATGCCATTGAGCAGGATGATGAGGTCCTCACAGAGTACCTCCGGGCCATTACGCTTTGCGAATCCCTCAGTGAAATCGCAGCGGGGCAATCGGCGGCGGAGCTGACCGCGCCAGATGCCTCGCCTGGTCGAGTGCCGCAAACCGAATCGATGCAGCGGTCGGTCGCCCGCCGATTTACGTTCGGGCAACTGGCAATCGCCGCGACGCTGCTTTTGACGGTCGGTAGTGTCGCCTTTTGGCTTGGTCAGCAGAGAAACAGAACGACACATGTGACCGACCTTGGCGAGCAAACGGAGCCCACCAGGGAATCGCAGATTGCGGGCCATGCGACCCTGCGGCGATCCGTTGATCTGAAATGGCCCGCTCACGGGTCCACATATCGGGACGGTGATGTCCTTTCGCACGGTCCGCTGCGATTCGAGGAAGGCGTCGCGGAGATTGATTTCTTCTGTGGCGCCACGCTGATTGTGGAGGGACCTGCAGCGCTGCACATCGAGTCGGACTGGTCGGTTGAAATCGCGCGCGGTCGGATTCGGGCGAACGTTCCTCCGGCAGCGCGCGGTTTCATCGTCAAGGCGGCTGGTTCGGAGATTGTCGATCTGGGAACGGAGTTTGCCCTGGAAGTTAAATCCGAGAACGCTCGCGTTGAGGTCATCGACGGTGAAGTAGAGATTCGTGGCGGAGAATACGATGGCAACCACCTGCTGACCGGACAGCGGCAGTGGCTGAAAGGCTCCGACACGCCCGAATCATTGGATGGCCTCAGCACGTTCGATGAACTGCAGCGTCGGCGAGAAAACGCCGCATCGGAGCGGTTCGCCGCGTGGCAGGCACATTCGCACGAGTTACGACAGGACGATCGCCTGATTGCTTATTTCCCTGTTGCCGGAACTGCCGCGGGACGCGTCGTTCGCAACGAGGCCGCCACGGGCGCTGGCCTCGATGGCAAGCTTGTGGGTCCGGTTGACCATGCCACCGGACGCCTTGGATCAACGTCCGTCGGGCTGAAGTTTGGCCGCCCGGGTTCGCGAGTTCGCACTCGAATCGATGGTGAGTATCCGGCATTTTCGTTTGCATGCTGGGTCAGAATTGACAGCCTTGACCATGTCTACAATGCGTTGTTCATGAGCGACGGTTACGAAACGGGAGAATTACATTGGCAGATCCACAATGATGGTCGCCTGATGTTTTCCGTGATGGTCGATGACACTCAGAAGGTTCGACACTTCAGTGAACTGGAGCAGCGTGAAGTTGAGACAGCCGGGCTGGCGCGCGTCTATTACTCAGAGCCAATCTGGGATATCTCCAAGAGCGGGCAGTGGTTCCACCTCGCCGCGGTTTATGACCCGGCAGGCCGCAAAGTTGTGCAATACGCCAACGGCAAGCAAGTCGGCAGCCAAGAGATCATCGACAAGTTTTACATCGAGAAGCTGCGTATCGGCGCGGCAGAGATCGGAAACTGGGGACAGCCGTTCCGCAAGACCCCTTGGTTTTCTGTTCGCAACTTGAATGGCACGATTGATGAATTGGCCATTTTCGCTGCGGCGCTCACATCAGAAGAAATCGCCATGCTGTTTCAAAACGGAAAACCACTGGGTTACTGATTCGCGATGAAGATCGAAACCACACAACAATCAAACCGCTGGATGGCTATGATGAAACGACTGCCGCTCGTCTCAATCCTGATGGTGTTGCATTCGATTCCAGCCTGGGCAGTCGATCCGCTGCCAACCGGTGATGTCGGTTTGACGGCAACGGAGTTGACATTTGTCGCTCACCAATCTGACGAGTTCAACAGCGACAAGATTGATCTGGAAAAGTGGAATATTGACTCGAACGACTTTGGACCTTGGAGTTGGGAACCCAGCAACGTTGTGCAGCGAGGCGGGTCAATGCATCTGCGAATGATGCAGAAAGATCATCAAAGACGCGGACAGCAACTTCACTACACTTCCGGCATGGCCCGCAACGACAAGACGATGACTTACGGCTACTTCGAGGCGCGCATTAAGAGTTGCTCGCGCTATCCGGGAGCCTGCCCGGCATTCTGGCTTTATAGCATTGGCCCGCAAAATCGCTACCACGCCAGTGACGGCGAAACGGTGGCCTATTCAGAAATCGACATCGTTGAGTTGCAACAGAGCGAATACGACTTTGAGTCCAAGCAACACTTCCCGGTCACTCGCATCGACTGCAATTTGCACACGGTACTCATCAAGGATGGCAAGCGAGTTTGGAGTCGCCCCAACACCAACCCGGAACTCTGCAAGACACATTTCGATTCGCCTTGGGACCCTCGCGAGGACTATCACGTCTATGCCGTGAAGAACACAAAAGAGGAGATTGTCTGGTATATCGATGGCAAGGAAGTCGGACGTAAGCCGAACCTGTACTGGCATTTGCCGATGCACGTGACATTGTCGCTCGGGCTTCGCTATCCGTTCGTGAAATACGAAAACGGCCAAATGGCTCCCGTCGGCGAGAAGACCACCACCGATGGCTTCCCGACGCACATGTCCGTCGATTACGTTCGAGTCTGGCGATTCAACAATGCCCTCGCCAGCACGGACTGGTCAAAGCAGCAATATATCGCCAGAGAGAAGGTGGTCTGGAAAAAAAATGGTTGGACATGGAACGGGGCCAAGGTCGAATCCAACTTCGCAGAGATCGACACGAATAAGGATGGCATTGCCTCCGGCCAGGAACGACAGGTCTGGTTTGCGAAGATCAAGGAGCGCAACTGATGGGCCGCAGTCAACAACTGGTCGTATTCGTCTGCCTGCTGGTTTTCTGCCACGCCGCAGAAGCTGCTGAAAAGCCGAATATCCTGTTCATTGCGATTGACGACCTGCGTCCGGAACTGGGCTGCTATGGATCGGAGATCGCTGTCACGCCGAACCTGGACGGACTTGCCAAGGGCGGGTTGCTCTTTAACCGGGCTTACTGTCAACAAGCGATTTGCCGTCCCTCGCGCGCGAGTTTGATGACCGGGACTCGCCCCGAAACAACAGGCCTGTTTCACAATTACGTCTCACTGCGGGAGTTGCAGCCCGACATCCTCACTCTGCCGCAGCATCTGATCGCCAACGGCTACGACACGGCTTACGTCGGCAAAATCTTTCACAACGGAGACACGGACGAAGAACGTTCGTGGAGTCGCCCTGCGGCAAAGTGGCTGGGCCCGGACATCAAGAAGCCCAACGGACCTTATCGCCTCCTGGAGAACGTCAAACTCCGCAACGAGAACTTCAAGGAGATGTTCGCAAAGTATGGTGAGGCAGCCCGTCGCGGGTTGGCCAGCGGTCCAGCCTTTGAGCGCGCTGACGTCCTGGATCATGAGTATATCGACGGATACAACACGCGACTCGCCATCAAGACGATGCACCAGATGGCCGGCAGCAGGAAGCCATTTTTCCTCGGCATGGGATTTCACTTGCCGCACCTCAACTGGTGTGCCCCGCAAAAGTATTGGGATTTGTATGATCCAGGCAACATCCCATTGATCTCTGACGGAACCGCGCCGACCAATGGCGCGGCCATGGGGCTTCACGCTTCGTTTGAATTGCGAACACGCTCCAACATCCCCAAGCACGGTGCGATCGAATCCGACTTGGCCAGGACGCTCAAGCATGCTTACCTCGCGAGCACCAGCTACGTCGATGCCCAGATCGGTCTGCTGTTGAAGGCACTTGACGAAGCAGGCCTCCGTGACAAGACGGTGATTGTCGTCTGGGGCGATCACGGGTGGCATCTGGGTGACATGGGTGTCTGGGGCAAGGCAACGAACTACGAAATTGCGACGCGAGTCCCCCTGATGATCTGGACTCCGGACATGAAAGCTCGGGGCCACAAGACCGACGCGCTGGTCGAATTGGTCGACATCTTTCCGACGCTTTGCGAGTTGGCCGACGTTCCATCGCCACAGCATCTGGAAGGACACAGCTTCGCGCCGTTGCTTGACGAACCGAATCAACAGTGGAAAACGGCCGCCTTCAGCCAGTATCCGAATCCGGCGTTGCGTGAGTGGGCTGCGAATCCACTTTCTCGAGGCATGAGGGAGACGTGGTTCGGGCCATTGATTAAAGATGTCGAGCAGCGAATCATCGACCAACAAGGCGACACGTGGGACCGGAAGTTATTCGAGGAGCATCTGATGGGCTACACGATGAGGTCCGATCGCTATCGGCTGGTGGTGTGGCGAGACCATCGTGACCCACAGGCAGAACCGATCTTTGTGGAACTGTTCGACCACCACACTGATCCGCACGAATCAACGAATGTGGCGTCCCGCAATCGGCAACTTGTCGATCGATTAATCTCGCAGATGAACGATGGATGGAGGGCTGCCCGCTAGCCGGCTTCATAATGTCAATGCAAATGCTTAAATCAACGTGCGGTCTTGTTCTCCTCATCGCTTCGCTTCCGACAACGCACTGCGTCGCGGCACAGAACGTCGATTTCAAACGCGACATCGCACCGATTCTGGAAGAACGTTGCTGGTCCTGCCACAGCGATGATGAACCAGAGTCGGGGCTGCGATTGGACCTTCGCCACAAAATGCTGAAAGGCGGTGACTCCGGTTTAGCGACCATCGTCCCGGGAAAACCGGAGAAGAGCTATCTGATCGAATTGATTCGCCACGACGATGAAGCCGAACGGATGCCGCCGGATGAGGACAAGCTGCCCGCCCGAGAAATCGATCTGCTGACGCGTTGGATCCAGGAGGGCGCCGTTTGGCCGGGGCAAATGGAAGCTATTGCCGAGGAAAAATCCGAACACTGGTCCTTCCAACCGATCGTGCGTGCCGATGTTCCGAAGTTGAATCCGCCCCCTGAAAACCCAATCGATGCCTTCTTGCTACAGTCGCTGGCAAGGCGTGATCTTTCTTTCTCCGGGCCCGCCGACCCCGCAGCGTTGATCCGACGAGCATCGATCGTATTGACGGGACTGGCGCCAACTCCCGAAGCGACGTCTACATTCGTTGAAGCGTTTGGGCAGGATTCGGCTCACGCGTACGCGGCGCTGATTGATCGGTTGCTCGAATCTCCGCACTTCGGCGAACGGTGGGCTCAGCACTGGTTGGACGTGATTCGCTGGGCGGAAACGAATGGCAGCGAGAGCAACATGTACCGCAAGAATGCGTGGATCTATCGCGACTACGTGATCCGAGCGTTCAATGACGACAAACCGTACGATCGGTTTCTGTTCGAGCAGGTCGCCGGCGACACGGTTGGTCAGGGCGACGCAACCGGTTATCTCGTGTCCGGTCCTCACGTTCCCGTCGCGACCGTGGGACAGGAGCCCGCGGCACGACGCCAGGCCAGAGCAGATCGCCTGGACGAAATCCTGCAAACCGTCGGCGCATCGGCGATGGGAATGACCATCGGCTGCGCCCGTTGTCACAACCATAAATTCGACCCGATCTCGATCACTGACTATTATTCGCTGTCGGCTGTGTTCCAGGACATCGAATTCGGCAGCCGCTTTCCTGAACTCGCCGAAGATCATCCTCGTCGCCTTCGCGGTAAGGAGCTTTTTTCGCAGGTCTTCACGCTCCGTGCCAAGCTACGTGGAATGGGACCGTGGGAAGAGCACTGGACCGGCTTTCGCGAAATCTACTTTCCACCAACGACAACCCAGTCCGTGCGCATCCAGTTTCTCGCGAAGACCGCGTACGTCGACGAATTAGAGATCTTCGGAAACCAGTACGGCTATCAAAACCTTGCATTGGCCAGCCAAGGAACTACGACACACAGTCCGAAACACTTCGCCGTCTTGCGGAAAGAACTCGACAACATCAACGATGGCCAATACGGCACGGAACAATGGGCAGGAAAGTCCCCCGCGGGCAACGCCGAAAAGCCTTGGGTGCAATTCACATTCACCCAGCCGCGCGAAATCAATCGCGTCCGAATCAGTTCCAACCGCGAAGATTTCCTCGAAACAGATTATCTCGAAGGACTCAACACCGGGCACGTCGCTCCGTATCGCATCGAGGTGCAGCAGGACAACGGCCAGTGGGTGCCGGTCGCAGCGACACCGCAGTATCAGCAATTGAACAAGCAACACAAGTTGCGTACAGGAATCCTAACGCAAATCCAAGACCTGGTTCATCAGATCAACGAGAAAGGTCCCAAACCCAGTTTCATCGCCCGATTCGTGCAGCCAGTCAGAACCCACGTATTGAGTCGGGGCAGTCCGGAGAGCCCTCGCGATGAAGTCTTTCCATCCGGGCTTGGGGAGTTGGACGGCGACTTGGAGTTGAATCCCAACGCAAACGGAAAAGAGCGGCGGGTTGCCTTTGCAAACTGGCTTATTGATCCATCCAATCCTCTCACCGCGCGTGTGGCCGCCAATCGGCTCTGGCATCACATTTTTGGACGCGGAATCGTGACGACGACTTCCGACTTTGGTGCAGCAGGCAGCCTGCCAACTCATCCGGAGCTTCTCGACTGGCTGGCCGCTGAGCTGATCGCGCCGACGGAGCATCAAGGCGCAGAGCCAAGGCCTTGGTCGATGAAGCACTTGATTCGGTTAATGGTAATGTCCGATGCGTTTCAGCAGTCGAGTTTGCCACGTAGAAATGCGCTCGCCGTCGACGCAAACTCGACTGCTGAAACGCATC
>JAUIHJ010000301.1 GCA_030432015.1 bacterium | reverse complement strand
TGTGCAAAGAAACGGGACGCAACAGATTCGCAGATCTCCCAGAATTCTCCAATATCAACCTAGCGCTGTAGTATTAGATTCAACTGCGGAAAAACGCCTGTCGGCGCAAGAGGTGCCTGTGCTGCTGACGGGGCGTGTGCTGCTGAATCCCGCTCGGCCAACGAGCCCAGTGCCGCGTTAAATCCAGTCGGTAGGGAATTGACGATGGCGCATCGAACGGCGAAAATCATACACATCGTGCGGCAAGGATTCGGCAATACACGATGCTGCTCAATTCCGAGCCTGGAGGGTAAGCGAATGGCTAGCGGTCTGTTTGGAATACAGATGCCCCGCAAGGGGTTGCGAGTTCGAATCTCGTGCCCTCCGCTTCACTAGAAGCCGTCGTAACGGTTGAATTCACAACCGATTGCGACGGCTTTTTTCGTGGTCACGTGTGCAACCTTGAGGTGACCGAGCTATGGCGACATCGCAGCAACCTCGGGTCGCCCTGATCACCGGCAGCGGTCGCCGCCGCGTCGGCAATGTTGTGGCCACGTTCCTGGCAGAACGCGGCTTCTCCATCGCTTTGCACTACCATTCGTCGGCTGCGGCGGCACAAACGACCGTCGAAGAAATCCGCGCCACCGGCGGGGAGTGCGAAGCGTACCAGGCCAATGTGGCAAACTCACACGATGTCGATGCCATGATCGACCAGGTGCTCGCGCGCTTCGGACGCCTCGATGCCCTGGTCACCACCGCTTCCACCTGGGACACCGGGTCGCTGGAAACGGTCCAGGCCGAAGACGTGCTACGCAGCTTCCAAGTCAACACGCTCGGCACATTCCTGTGCTGCCGCCGCGCCGGACTGGCCATGTGTGAGCAGCCGCAGGGAGGCGTTATCGTCACGGTTGGAGACTGGGCGATCGAGCGACCCTATCTCGATCACGCAGCCTACTTCATTGCCAAGGGCGCAATCCCCACACTGACCAGGACCTTGGCTGTCGAGCTTGGCCATCGCAATCCCAGCGTGCGCGTCAACTGCATTCACCCCGGCCCGGTGATGTTTCCGCTCGACACCAGCGACACCGAACGACAAGCATTGGTGGCGTCCACCTTGACCAAGAACGCGAATTGCCCGGAGAGCGTGGCCCAGGCGGTCCTGGCATTGATTGACAACCCGTTCGTTACGGGCGTCTGTCTTCCGGTCGACGGCGGACGAACCATCTTCGCCCAGGAGTCGACGTCGCGGCAGCGACCGATCTGATCCGGCAACGGACCTGCCGGGCGAAGTTGCGATTTTTGCGACAGGCCTGGGTTTCTGGCCACCTGACGTGTCAGCGACAGATTCAGCTGCGACAGATTCAGCTGCGACGGATTCAGCTGCGAGCGATGAGTTAAATGACCGAACGCGATTCTGCGGCGCAAACCGCGTCAGCGGGACAGGCACCTTTTTCGCCGACAAACCGTTTTTCCGCAGTTGAATCTAATGGGCGGCGAAAAACGAGCCGGTCCCGGATTGTCGCCGAATTCCACTCGGTCATGTAAGATCGATTTCCCTTCGCTCACACGTATTGAAGTTGCGTCGATCAGCCGCGCAGCGGCGGCTGGCAAAAAGGCTGGCATGCCTGCGGCATTTACAAATCCGCAACTTCAAGGCTGCCGCGTCGAGTCCCCTAAAATCTTCCCTCACGGTCCGGCCTGTTGATTTAATCGTGCAAGCGCCTACTGCACGATGAAGTTCAACGAATGACGTCAGCGCGCGTTGTCGCGACTCGTTATTTTTCGTTAATACGGTCGTTCGGTTTCGAGTAATTCAACAGCACGTCACGCTTCGGGCTGCATACGATTTTCCCTCGCTCACGCGTCGGGTTACAATTTCTTCCCCGTTTTCCGCAGCTCGCGTCGTTGGAAACGTGAATTACGCAACGTCAAGACTTTCGCCCTGGTGCCCACCATCATGCAAACAACTCGCCTTGAAACCATTCGCCTCGCTGCAACAGTCCTCGGAGCTTTGGCGCTGCTGCTACCATCCGCGGCGAGCTCCGCTGCGAGCCGGCCCAACGTGCTCTTGATCGTCTCTGAAGACAACGGCCCGGAATTGGGTTGCTATGGTGACCAATACGCGCGCACACCACATCTCGACCAGTTGGCAGCGGAGGGCGTCCGCTTCGAGCGAGCCTTTGTACCATACTCGGTCTGTTCGCCGTCACGGGCCGTTTTTCTGACCGGCTTATATCCGCACCAAAATGGACAGATTGGCCTGGCCACGCACAAGTTCGCCATGTACGACACGAACACACCAAATGTCGCCAGTCTCCTGCGCGCGTGCGGCTACCGAACCGGGCTGATCGGTAAACTTCATGTCAATCCGGAGAGCGCCTTTCCCTTCGATTTTCGCGCCATCAAGGGCGCGAATTTCAACCGCAAACAATCGGTCATCGACTACGCGGACGCCGCCGCCAAGTTTTTCGCTAGTCTTGGCGACCAACCCTTCTTTTTGTCGGTGAATTTTCCCGACGCTCACTTGCCCTTTTTGCGACAGGCCAACGGGCGCCCAGTTGATCCGCTAACTGCCGCCGACGTCGAGCCGATGCCGTGGGTTGGTGTCGACTCGCCACGGATTCGCGAGCAAGTCGCAAACTACTACAATTGCCTGGCCCGATTAGACAATGGCATCGGGCTCCTGTTAGCGGAACTCGCCAAGGCGCAACTCGCGGACAACACAATCGTCATTTACTTCGGCGATCATGGCGCGCAGTTCCCTCGCGGCAAAGGCACGGTCTATGAGGGCGGCCTACGGGTTCCCTTGATTGTTCGCTGGCCGGGCCAGGCGAAGCCGGGTGTGGTCCGAGAGGAGCTCGTATCGACCATCGACATACTTCCGACTGTGCTCAGCGCGGTCGGGCAGCCGAGCTTGCCTTCATTGCCAGGTCGCGACTTGCATCCGCTGTTCACCGCGGCAGAGGCGCCAGGCTGGCGAAAATACAACTTCGGCTTCACAACCGGTTCCTTTCCCCGCGCCTGCTTCGTTCAGCACTCCATTCGCGACGATCGCTATAAGCTAATCTCCAGCCCGCGTCCCGGAACGGAAAACCTCGACGCCGGCACCTACCTGGACGAAGGCCACCCGCATTTTGTGGTTTCCGGGGCCACGGCAGCGGAACAGGCGACCGCCCCCAGCCTCGTTCGCGCATCGTTCGCGCGGTGGTCCAGCCCGCCGCGCTACGAATTGTATGACCTGGAAAACGACCCTGGTGAATGGACCGACCTCGCGGACAATCCCGACTACGCCAACACCAAAATGCGGCTGATCAATGCCTTGCTCCAGTGGCAGGCGGAGACTGCGGACCCCTTCAGCGTCCAGCAGCATGTCGATACCTTCGTTGCCGAGCAACTGGCCAATCGTGGCCTGGGATATCGCCGGCGGCCAGATTTTGTCTGGTCGTACCTGGAAGAGTTTGCCAAGTGGCGTGCGAATCAAACTGCCTCGGTTCGGCCATAAACAGCGGCGACCCAAGACAGCGGGCGGACCCGCGACGATCGCTGCGGTGCTTGGATCGAGCGGAGCTGGCTTGATCGCACGACGGTCGTGCAACCGTCGCACGACAGCGCGCACTCGTGCGTATTCGCACGCACAGCAGGACAGAACCGCCCGACAGCGCGGCTCATTACGATCGAGCCTGTTTCCTGCCCGATTGATCAATCAATCGTGCTGTCATATGCCGATAATAGGTAACGGAAGAGCAACTTCACCCCGGCCGGCCAGGCGATGCCTCTCCCTGATTTCATGACTTGAATCATGCAGGGGAAAGGAGGTGAACCATGTTCACCACGCATCAGCGCAGTACGGTCAGCCACCAGGCACTCCTCTTGGGAATTGCGGCATTACTGGGTCTCTACTGCTCGCTACTATTCGGTGCCGAGGCACCTCACGCAGAGAGAACTCGCTACGACGGACCACACGACCTCGATCCGTGCCCAGGTCCCTTACCAAGCGATGTTGATCGAATCGCGCAGCCCATCACACGCTCGGCTTCCTTGACGGCTACCTGGCGCGGCACGATCGCAGCCTATCGCAAGGGTCGCTTGCAGGACGCCCTGGCTGGCTGGCGCCGACTGGAGATCGCTGGCGAATACGAAGTGTGGAGAGACCTCAGCCTGGGTGCGGCACACCTATATCTGGGTGAGTTGGACGCCGCCGCTGCGCATCTGCGAGTCGCGCGGCAAACCGACCACGAAAATCCGGTTGTCCATTATTTCATCGGCCTGTTGCGGCGAGAGCAGGCAACCACTGTCGCGGACAATCGCAACGCCGCCGACGGCAGTGCGGTCCGACTGGCCAACCACGCGCCCCACGGTAACTGGCTTATGCTTCCAGGCGAAACGCGCAACCGCCTGCTGCGGGAAGCCATTAACGAATTTGAGCTCGCGATTCGCTTCGCGCCCGAGTTCGATCCGAGCCAGCGACTGGTGGCGAAAGCGGTGGACCAGCCGGCCGCCGTGCTGGGCGTCTCCGGCATCACGGCACCCAACGTCGGAGACCTTTTGGAAACGCTTGGTGCCGACAATTTCACAGGCAAATCGCACGGACTGCTGGCACATCTCTATCTGGATCGTGGCCACCCTGATGCCGCGGAACACCATGTGGATCAGGCCGAGCAACAGGGGATTCCCGTACCGCACGGCTACCGTAAGGTCGGCAGGATGTATGAGGCCCAGGGCCGGGCAGTGGATGCGGCAAGAGCCTATCAAAAGGCTGTGGCCCGGGGCGACGAACTGGCCAAGCCCGGCTCGACGGTCGCCGAGGACATGCGCGTCGGATTCGAAGCATTGTTTTCGTCGCAGTCGAATACCGAAGGGGAAGAGGTCCAGTCGGTCGAGCCCGCAGTGCCAGGCTGGACGGCAAGCCCACTTTGGAAATCCAGACGTCGTGACGCTCCCGCGGCTCAGCCTTTGGCAAAGAGCGAACACAGGGCTCGCAGCGCGTCCGCCTTTGTAAAGATTCCCACGACATAGCCGCCATCGACAACGACGGCGCTGCCCACGCGGCGCGCTAACATCTGCTCGGCGACCTGATCAATCGAAGTGACTGGACTGACGGTGAGCACGTCGTGGGAGCAGATCGACTCCAGCGGCATCTCGTGCAGTGCATCACCATGGCGCAGCCGCGCGGCCGCAATATCGCGTTGCGAGACGATCCCGCGCAGCCGTAGTCCAGTCATGATCGGTAGATGACGAATCTGGTGGGCCTCCATCAGTCGATCCGCTTCGGCCACGGTCTCACAACGGTCAATTTCAACGGGCAAGTGGGTCATGTGCTCTCGCACCGGTGGAGGCGTTCCGCGCATCCTTCAATCCTCTGCGGATTCTACGTTGACCAGCGGGGCGCTGAAACCGCGCCTTCCGGGTGCGGCACCATGGCCTTCCGACACGTCGCCCGCTGCTGTCTGAGATGAATGCACGCGTCGTGCCAGAAATGGTCGGCACGCCCGTTCAGTCCCCGTTCGAGGCGATGGCTTGGAAATCGCCACCCGCCGCGGACCCGCGGCCCATTGTCCGCAACGTTCGATTCCTGCCGCCCTGGCGGATGGAAACGGAATCCAGTCGAATTCTTTGCAACTGGCATTCCAGTTGCATTACATGAACTGGTCAGTGCGATGTTGTAATACAGTGCGTTGCCCGAGGACTGTTGCCGGCCTCCGGCCAGCTTGCTGGGCCGGAGCCAATGATTGGATCGCCAGCATGGTGACTCGAGGCTTACTGATGTTCATGCCTTCCACTTCCGCCACTTTCGGCGACTCAAGCAAAAGGTATGTACGCAGGCATTGTGTTCGCAATCTTCGCGTCCTTTAATCGTGGGCTCCCGCCAGGCGAACCGGCAGGAGACCAAACGCGTGATGATCAAGGGTTGATCGAAGAACCCGACGCTGTCCAATTAGTGTCTGGCCGACGGCCAACGTGGTCACAGCCAGGTAATTCCCGTTCGAGTCCATTATGAGGAGTCAACTGATGAAGCGACTTAGTGTGATCTTGTTGGTGGCAGCGTCGATCACGGGCCTGCTTGGGGTCTCCAGCCCTCGGGCAGCCGACGACCAAGCCGATGACGTCGGTACGTTCATGCGGGCCAAGTTGGAGCACTCAAAGAACGTCTTGGAAGGCTTGGCGACCGAGAATTTCGACTTGATCGCCAAAGACAGCCAGCAACTCACGCTGCTCAGCCTCGATACTGACTGGCAAGTGCTGCAGACGCCCGAGTACACACAATTGAGCTTGGCTTTTCGAAAGACATCGCAAACCTTGACCGACGCCGCCAAGAAGAAGAACCTGGACGGCGCGACATTGGCCTATGTCGAAATGACACTCAAGTGTGTGGAATGCCATAAGTACGTACGATCGGTTGAGATGACACGGCTGTAGCAGGTCGCCGACACCAACGCCGCAGACACGTTGTGAAGTTGCACCTTTGTAAATGCCGAAGGCATGTCGGGTTGTCGCCTGGGCTAGCGCCTGCCGTCGCGGCCCGGCTCATTGGCGCCACGTCGAACCTGACGCGGCGTGTTACAATTTCTTCTGCGTTTTCCGCAACGGGTGTCGGTGGAAAACTTGAATATCGCAACTTCAAATCGGGCCAGCGAAGCTGGCAACGAGAACTTGCTAATGGCAATACCATTTCGAATCGTCCGGCGCGTGGCGGTATTTTCGGCCGGGATTTTCGCCGCGGTCTATGGCGGAGCCGCGCCTTGGTACGAGTCGTCCGCCGACGAGACTCCACGGACCGGTGATCGGCAGGCGACCGCTGGTTCAGTCACCGGGGTCGTCACTTTTGCGGGGGACGTTCCAAATTCACGCCTACCGGATGACACTGGCCGGCACCGGGCCCTGCTCAAAGTCGACCGTAAGTCTCATGGGTTGCAATACGCGGTCGTTTTCCTGGTCACCGATTCGCCGACAGTGGCTCGGGACTCGAAACCGCAGGCGCCTCTGGTCATTGATCAACGCGAACACACTTTTGTTCCGCACGTTGTTGCCTTGGACTCGGGGCGGACAGTCAAATTCACCAATAGCGACACCGCCAACCACAACGTCCGCGGCAGTTCGCTCAACGCCGCGAATGAATTCAACATCTTTACCGGCGCCGGTGCTGAGTACTGTCAGACGTTTATTGCCGATCGCAATCGACCAGTCCGTTTGGGATGCGACATCCATCCTTGGATGCGCGCCTGGGTGTACGCGTTCGATCACCCCTTCTATGCGGTGACGGACGACCAAGGCGAGTTTGAGATCGGCAACGTCCCGCCAGGCGTCCATCGCTTGTTCGTCCGCCAGGCGGATGGTGGCCTCAGCCATCAGGTCTCTCTGACCGTTCGAGCAGGCACGTCGAGCCACGTCGAAGTCGAGTTTACGCCGGCCGACCTGAAGGGCCGGTAAGCGCACTCCGGCGGGTTCAGAATTTTCGACCGCGACGGAGAGTGCGCGACCCGCAGGGTTGCCCCGCCAGCCACGCTGCGATCCGCACGCTCCCCGGCCCCTTGACGCCGTGGATTCGCAATAAACCTCGAATTCGGCGACCTGATCTGATTGGCGGGGCACGCGGCGGCGATTAGCATGTGAGCTGGCCGCAGCGCACTCCCGTGAAGCGAGGCTTGCGCGGCGGACTTCGTCCCCCATGACTTCTCCAGGAAACCGGAAATGAAAGCTCTGCTGCTCTCAGAATATAAGCAATTGGCGGTGACCGACTTCGCTCAACCCGAAGTCACGGCCGACGACATCCTCATCCAGATTCGTGCGTGTGGCATTTGCGGCAGCGACATCCATGGCTACGACGGCAGTTCGGGACGCCGAATTCCACCACTGGTGATGGGACATGAAGCGGCCGGTGTGGTCTCGGCCGTCGGATCCAATGTCCGTCAGTTCGAGGTCGGCGACCATGTCACCTTTGATTCCACCGTTTCCTGTGGCAAGTGCCACTTCTGCCGGCGCGGCAACATCAACCTATGCGACAACCGCCGCGTGCTGGGAGTTTCCTGTGACGAATACCGTCGCCACGGCGCGTTCGCCGAATTCGTCGCCGTACCGCAACACATTTGCTACCACCTCCCCAAGACATTGCCATTCGAACACGCGGCGATGATCGAGGCGGTTTCGGTCGCCGTCCACGCGGCCAACCGGACCCCGGTAACGCTGGGCGACTCCGCCGTCGTGGTGGGCAGCGGCATGATCGGGCTGCTGGTGATTCAAGCGATTCGTTTGGCTGGTTGCTCGACCGTGATCGCGGTCGATCTGGACGAGGGCCGCTTAGAAATCGCCAAGTCGCTCGGCGCGGACGTCGGCCTTAAAGCGGACGCCGTCGATGTACCGGCCGAAGTGCAAAAATTGACGAATGGACGCGGGGCAGATGTCGTTTTGGAGGTCGTGGGCGCTACGCCCACGATCCAAACGGCCGTCGCGTGTGCCCGCAAAGGAGGTGTGGTGACGTTAGTGGGCAATCTCGCACCGACGGTTGAAATGCCGTTGCAAGCGATCGTGACACGCGAACTTGCGGTCTTCGGGAGCTGCGCATCCAATGGCGAGTATCCAGCCTGCATCGAATTACTCGAGAAGGGTGCGATCCGCGTCGAGCCCCTGATCACCGCCAAGGCGTCGCTCGAAGAAGGACCCGATTGGTTTGCGAGACTCTACCAGGGCGAAGCGGGCGCGATGAAGGTCATCCTCGACCCGACGCGGTGAGGGGCGATTCCCCAACGATTCGGTTGACCGTTTGTGTGGCCGGTGGCCCGCACCACCAGAAAGGAATTTGATTCACCGATGTTCCTTACCGTTGCCTCGTTCTTATTCTTTACCGCCCTGGTTGGCGTGCTCACCTGGTGGATTACGCGGCGTGATGACCACGATAGCAGCAAGGGCTATTTCCTGGCTGGCCGCTCGCTCACCTTTCCCCTCATCGCCGGTTCCCTGCTGTTGACCAACCTGTCGACCGAACAGATGGTGGGGTTAAACGGAGCCGCATTCACGGACGGGCTGTGCGTGATGGTGTGGGAAGTCGTGGCTGTGGTCGCCCTGGTCTTCATGGCATGGTTCTTTTTGCCCCGATTTCTCAAGAGTGGCGTCGCGACGGTGCCGCAGTATCTGGAGATCCGGTTCGATCATCAGACACAGATCATCACCAACCTGATCTTCCTGCTGGCCTATGTCGGCATTCTTCTGCCGATCATCTTGTATACGGGGGCCACTGGCATGATGGGTATCCTGGATGTGCCCTCGATGCTGGGGACGCTGCCGGACCGTCTGGGAATGGATCCCGAGACAAC
>JAUIHJ010000300.1 GCA_030432015.1 bacterium | reverse complement strand
ATGCCGTGGCTGATGTGCTGCAGCATGATGGTCTTGCCGGATCGGGGCGGGGCCACAATCAGGGCACGTTGTCCACGTCCGAGCGGCGTCAGCAGGTCCATGACGCGCGTGGTGAGCGGCTCAGGGCCGGTTTCCAGGCGATACCATTGTTCTGGGTTGATCGGGGTGAGCGAATCGAACGGTTTGACTTTGGTGTATTCTTCAGGAAGCATGCCGTCGACATCGGCGATTTCCTTGAGTCTCGGGCCCTGCTGCCGTCGCGCCTGTTGCACCATGCCGGTGATCATGACGCCTTGTCGCAGGCCGAACTTCTCGATCATCGTGCCCGGTACGAAGGCGTCCGAACGTTCACGCGAGTAGTTATTCGTGGCGCTGCGCAAAAACCCGTAGCCGTTGGGGTGCATCTCCAATAAGCCGGCACCGGGTTCACATGGGGCGTCAGACGAATCATTCCCATCGTCATCATAGGGGTGCGAACGCCCGCGTCCGCCCTGACCCCCTTGTCCCCCTTGACCGCCGCGTCGTCGGCGTCGGGGGCGACCATTGTTCGGTCCACCGCCGCCTTGGGCACCGCCGCCTCCTTGGCCACCGCCGCCACCTTGCCTACCGCTACCGCGTCGTTTTTTTCCCATCATCTCACCTAAGCAATCAACGAAGGCCCGCTTGCAGGGCACTCGGGCACCCGCGACAGGCAAAAAAGGTATTTAGAAGTCGTAGAAATTGAGGCTGCGAGCCCGTTTTCTGGCGGGCTGCCAAGCGTTCACAAACAAACCACCACGGTTGGAAGTGGTTAAGACCGCGCGTCTTACACACGGCTCAAACGGTGCGCACAACGGTCAAATCGGGAAGCAAACCAAAGCAGTTCGATTCAGGTTGCCCTAGTGATGCCCAGACCCGCCAGGTTGGATTCATTCCGAGTTGTTCTGAAACTCGCGGACCGGTGTAAAGCGATGAACATTCCAATGCCACCCTCTCGCACTACAACCGGGCATATAAAACCAGCCCCGTTGGCGAGAATGTAAAGTCGTCTCTTGCCGAAGCACGTGGCAATCTTGGCCAAGCCATCAATTGCGTGTAAGACGCGCCTGATCCCCCCGAATCATTCTCAACTTAAAGGAAAATGGTTTCCAGGAAGGGGGTGCCCTAAGACAACTTTGTTTTCTGGGCGAGCAAAAAACGCCTGAAATCACTCTCAGGCAGGAAACTACCGGAATCTTACTAATCTATTCGTCCGTGTCAAGCTGGGACTCGAACGGAACCAGGGAAAATGGGCTGATCGGCACCATTGATCCGCACGTTCCGATTGATGCTGACGAGATTGCCAAGGATTTCCCGGCAATCTTGTTCCCGGCATCCATCGAGGTCATGCCAGGCGGCACAGCGCCACGCGGAACGACCTGAGAATCAGGATAATCGGAAAAGTCACCCGAATCCATCATTTTTCCTACAAGCGGCACAATCCGGCGTCCGATAACTCCTGCAACAGACCAGAATGATCGTAATCGTACCGCGATCAAGTGACTTGCCGAAGCTAAATTCAATACGGTGACACCATGCGCAGAGTTGCATTCGTTGCATTGATGGGATGTCTATTGAGCTGGACGGCTGCGGCCTCCGCACAGGATCGAATTCCTTGGGTGGCCGATTGGCGAGAAGCTCGAGAAATCGCTCAGCAGCAGCATCGATTGGTGTTGCTCCATTTCTATACGGACGATTGCCTCCCTTGCCAGAAGCTGGAACGCAACGTCTTTCCCCGGGCCGAGGTCGCCCGTGCCCTGTCCACCGGATACGTCCCCGTCAAGATTGACGCCAAGCGTTTTCCGCAATTGCGTGATCACTACAAAGTTGTCGCCTGGCCGACAGATATTATTGTGACCGCCGAAGGGAAAGAAGTTGCGCGTAGTGTTCCCAGTCCGGCCGACGCCAATGGCTATATTGCCATGCTCGATGGCGCTCGGGCCCAATACGGAATCGGCACGCATCTGACCGAACAGGTGGCGGGGCACAATCCTGTCGTGCAACCTGAGAGCGGTCTTCCGCCCAGTCGATACGGAACGGGCGGGTTTGGTGGCAGCACCGCCGCACCCACCAATTCCGGCGGATATGGTGAACCGCAAACATCCGCCTATCAGCCGCAGACCCAGGCAGCAACACCGCCGCCCCAATCCGGCTATGTTACCAATCAGTTTGCCGAGGGTGGATTGGTGCAGCAGCCCGCAGCAGCCCAGCCGGCGAACGTGATGCCTCGGTACGGCGATCGTTATGCGGGTACCACAGCGGGACAAACGGAAGTAGCCTCGGCAGCCAAACCGGCTGACTCGATCTATGGTCCGGCCACACCCGCCGCAGCACCTCCCCAGACAAGCCCCGCACCGTATGGCCAGCCCGCCCCGAGCGGTTATGGTCAACAAGCGGCCGGCGGGTACGGGCAGTCGGCACCAACCGGTTATGGTCAGCCAGCACCGGGTGGCTACGGCGATCAATACACCGCCAGCACCAGCGGCGGCACCAACCAGTTTCAGGGCTATCAAGGTCAACCGCAGCAGCCGCCAACCCAGCAGGCAACCAACCAACCGCCAGCCGAACCGGCGGCGTCCGGTGAGTCGCAATTTGCGATGGACGGCTTTTGCCCGGTCACGTTGGTGGACCAGGGCCAATGGCTGCGTGGCGATGTCCGCTGGGGTGCGGTCCACGAAGGCAAGACGTATCTCTTCTCCAGCCAACAGCGGCAGCAGCAGTTTCTCGCCGCTCCCGGTCAATATGCACCCGTGCTGGCTGGCTTCGACCCGGTTCGTTACGCCGAGACGGGCCAACTGGTCCACGGCAAACGTGAACACGGCGTCTTTTACGGAAACCGAATCTATCTGTTTGCCGACGAAGTCGCCCTGGATCGTTTCAGCAAGCACACCGAATTCTACATGGATCGTGTTCGACAGGCGTCGGCCACTCAGCCCACCCGTCGCTAACGAGCGGCATCAACTCGATCGCGACATTTCACGCCGCATCGAAACCGGGCCCGAGGCCCGTTTTGATGCGGCGTGCGGTGCGTTATGCCAGGGGCTACCGGCAACCAGATGGCGTCCGAGGCGTGGTTCAGGTTGACGCCCCTGCATTCGGCGCAAAGCCCATTGCAATTGCGATTCCCAAACCAATTAATGCAGCGCCCAGCAGGGCATAGGTGGCCCGAGCCAGCGGGCGACCTCCCCACTTCTCGATCCACTTGATCTTCCTCGGCTGAAAGAAGATTTCGCGGTTGCTGAGACCTGCCGCCAAGCTAAACAGGCCTAGCACGATGGAAGTGCTGCCCACGAAGACCTGCTCATAGTTCACTCGTGCGGCTCCCAGTCGAGCGTGCGGGCGAGGGCTTTTTTCCACCGCGCGTAATGGGCGATACTTGATCCGTCTGACTGGCTGGGCTCGAAGTCGCGATCGATGGCCCAATTGCGGGCCACATCGCCTTGGTCCTGCCAGTACCCCACGGCCAGCCCAGCCAGATAAGCCGCGCCTAACGCAGTGGTTTCCTGCACGACAGGACGCCGCACGGTCACACCCAGCAAGTCTGCCTGGAACTGCATCAATGCGTCATTGACGGCTGCACCACCATCGACCTTCAGGGATTTGAGCTGGATGTCCGCGTCGCCCTGCATCGCCTCCAGCAGGTCGCGGGTCTGGAACGCCATCGATTCGACTGCCGCGCGTGCCAGGTGCCCACCCGTTGTGCCACGCGTCAGCCCGAAAATCGCGCCGCGGGCGTAAGGGTCCCAGTGCGGCGCACCCAGGCCAACAAAGGCGGGCACGACGACCACACCGTCGGAATCCGAGACACTCGCCGCCAGCGCCTCGATTTCGTGCGACTCTTGAATCAAGCCCAAGCCGTCCCGCAACCACTGGACGACCGCCCCGGCCACAAAGACAGAACCTTCCAGGCAATACGTAATTTCGCCTCCGATTCCCCAACCGATCGTCGTCAACAAGTTATTCTTCGATTCGATGGCCTGGTGACCGGTATTTAACAAGAGAAAACAGCCGGTGCCATAGGTGTTCTTCGCGCTGCCGGTTTCAAAGCAGGCCTGGCCGAACGTGGCCGCTTGCTGGTCGCCGGCCGCACCGGAAATCGGAATCGGCTGGCCAAAAAGTTCGGCGGACGTTTCGCCGTAGACTTCACTGGACGAAACAACTTCCGGCAACATCGGCCGTGGAATATCAAGTAGCGCGAGGAGTTCATCATCCCATTGCAAGTTGTGAATGTCATAAATCATCGTGCGGCTGGCGTTGCTATAGTCGGTCACATACCGCTTACCGCCGGTCAACCGCCAGATCAAGAATGCGTCAATCGTTCCAAACAGGACTTCACCGCGCTCGGCTCGAGCTCGCAGTCCCGTGTGCTGATCGAGCAGGTATTTGATCTTGGTTGCCGAGAAGTACGCATCGATGACCAGGCCGGTCTTGCGCCGAAACGTCGACTCCAGCCCGTCGGATTTGAGCCGATCGCAGATGCCAGCGCTGATGCGGCTTTGCCAGACGATGGCGTTACCAATCGGTTTGCCCGAATCCCGTTCCCAGAGCAGGGTTGTCTCGCGTTGGTTGGTTAGACCAATGGCCGCGATATCGCTGGCAGCCAGTGATTGCTTTCGAAGCGCTTCCTGAGCGACTTGCAATTGCGATGACCAGATCTCTTCGGCGTCATGTTCGACGTGCCCCGGGGACGGCAGGATCTGCCTGAATTCGCGTTGCGCCGACGAGACGATGTTACCATCGTGCGAAAAGACAATAGCCCGACTCGACGTCGTTCCCTGGTCCAGGGCCAGAATATAGTTGCTCATGGTCTCCGCGTGTGCGCTCCATTTTGTAAGGTGTGCAACCAGCCCGCGGGTTTGCGCGCCAGCTTTCTACGCGTCGCCTTCCGCGGTCAGAAATCGCAAACTCGGCATGCGCTGTCAAGGGACGCTCAGTCCTTCGGCTCTTCGAGGGCACGCTGCAAGTGGTCGATCTGCAGCCGAACGGACTCGAGACCCGGATTGAGCCGAATGGCGCGACGGAAACATTCCAGGGCCGCCCAGCCGTCGTTCAGTTCGAGATAACACTGCCCCATGCCGACGGCGGCTCCGAAGTGGTAAGGGTTCAGCTCCAACGTTTGCTGGCAGTCGTTCGCGGAGTTGCGAAAGTCGCAAGCTTGAAAATAGGCGATCGCACGTTGGTTCCAACCTTCCGCGAACCAGGGCACCTCTTCGATCAACGCGGTGGCCTGCCGAATGACCTTCTCGAACTGACCGGCGCAGTTCAGGCGAATGAGATTATTCAGCCTCCGCCGATGATCGACCGTGCCGTCGCGGTACCAGAGGTCACGAATCCCATTTTCGGCCAACAGCCGGACCCCGCGATCTTCGTCGGAAAGGGATTTTCCTAACGTGGCATTGGACGCAAAATCGGCAATCAGGCCCAAAGCCAACGTCGCGGCGCGGCGCGCATCGCGAGGGCCGAATTGGGCCAGTCGCTCCAGCGTGCCGATGGTGTAGCGCGTGGCGGTTTGCCGAACAAATGCGCCTGAATCTCCGCTGGCCAAGTACCGCTGGTAGTTTTCCACTAGGAGGGCGTGTTGCTGTCGATTCATGCCCAAGACCAACTCTCCGGAATTTGCGTCACCCGCGTGGTGCAGCGTTGCATAACCACTAGCTTGAGTCTAATTGGAACTCGCGGCGCCCACAATCATCCCGCGCGCCAAACAACTTTGTTGGTAGGCAGACGAGTGGAAATCGAACAGAATGACCGTTAGGGAAGGAATCTCTTACGATTGAGGTGGTTCAATGACGCGCCGTACCGCTTACCTGTTCGTGCCTGCTTATGCAGTCTTCGCAATTGGTATTCTTTGCGCTCACCGTGATGGTTGGGGGCAGGGGGCCGGTAGCGCTGCGGCGCCCGCGGACGTGCCCACGAAACGCGACGTGCTCCGTGGCACCGAGCCCCATCGCACCGATCCCAGCGACTCCGACGCGGGGCGCGACCAGGGCAGGGGAGCCGGCCCGGCCTGGCGTGAAGGGCGAGACTTTCAGCGTCAATTGCAGCTCCCGGTCGGCATCGCCTGGTCCGAGACGCCCCTCCTGCAGGGGCTGAATCGCCTCGCTGAGAGCCAGGGGGTCGCCATTTGGCTCGACCGGAGAGTTGATCCGAATCGTCTCATGGATCTTTCGACCAGCGGCGTGTCGCTCGAAGTTGCCTTGCGGCAGGTCGCGGCCAAGCTCAACCTGGGCGTGGGGTTTGTTGGGAATGTCGTCTATTTAGGTCCCAAGCCCGTCGCGATCCAACTTGCCACCATCGCAGCGCTCAAACGCGAAGCGACCGCAAAATTCGGGGCGGATGCGCGCGTCGCCTGGCAGCGCAAGATTGCCTTTCGGTGGGATCCCCTCACTTCCCCCGCCGAACTGCTCGACCGTTTGACCAGGGAACTCCGTTTCAATGGCGGCGAAGTACGAGTCGTCGAACTGGAACGCTTGCCACACGACCTGTGGGCGGGCGGGAATTTTCCACCCTTATCACCGACAGATCGCTTGACCCTGCTGTTGGCAGGATTTGATCTTTCGTTCGATCTGGCCCGCGATGGGACGGCGATTCGACTTGCCCCGCTTCCCGAATCCGCGGCGCTTTCGCGAACCTTCAGTCCCAGCAACGCGCTGCGGGCCGAACAGCAACTGGCACGGGAATTTCCTGGCGTGAAGCTGGAGCGGCGTGGCAACCGGCTGACCGCGACCGGCCATTTCGAGGACCTTGAGTTAATCGGCCGCCTCTTGCGTGGCGAGACCATTTCCGCGCCCGTCGTCGAAGGCGCGGAGGTACGCTTTGATCTCAAAGTTGACAACACCGAAGTTGGCGCCATCCTGGGTGCGCTGAAGAAGCAACGCAATCTCACAGTCACGGTTGATCCGGCGGTTCGCGACAAACTGGGTACGCTGGTATCGTTCAACGTCCAACAGGTCACGTTGGCTGAATTGCTCGACGTCGCCCTCAAGCCGGCAGGCATTACCTTCCGGCTTGATGGCACGACTCTGCAATTGCTACCCGGCGATTAACGCGCGAGTTACGAAAGGGCGCGTTCAAGTTCCGAGGCGATTCCTTTTTCGATCTTGCCGCGAAAGGCGACCGCGGCAAAGGGCAATTGTCCATCCAGCCGCGCGACGTCTTCCTCCACCGTCAGCTTTCCAGTGACCGAGAAGCCGAACGTCGTCAGCGCAAAGTCCAAGATGTTGTCGGTCCAGTTGCCGTCCAAGCTGCTGACTTGATCCTTGTACTTTTCAGCCACGCCATCCAGGAATGAACGCAGCCGCTCGACTGCCTGCTCTTTTCCCAGGTGGTGGGGAACTTCCGTCTTGAAACTTGGCATAGATGTTCTCGTCGTTGATTGATGGGAGGTGCGTGGTATCTGGAATGATTCGAACACCTAGTTCTTGGACAATGCTCAATCGACCTCACGGTCGTCGTAGGTGCGGCGGTCGCTCGGATGCCACAGGGGGAGCCCCCGTCTGACACGAGTGGCAAGGATTTCTAATTTTTCGTCGGTTCCCGGCAAGGCTTTGGTTGACGAGTAAGATGCGGTCTCGGTGGTTTCCGGTTCGTAGTCCCAGTTTCCGTCCTTAATGGCTTCGAGCACTGATCGCGGCACGATCTCGTCTCCTGAAAATCGAATGTGAGAGAAGCGGATGACATGACGCCTGGCCCGCGAAGCAGGGTTGGTCTCAGCAACCGATCGGGCAAAAAATGTGATCACCTCAGCCTCGCGTGCGAATCGATGATGCCCAAGTATTGAGGTGGCAAAATCGGTTGTCAAGCAAAATGGAACGAATTTAAAGTGAAATCAAATCGCCCTCCAAACGCATGCGAATTCGTTCTTTCAGCTGCTTGACAAGTGCACTGCAAACCGTCCCGGTGCGATCTCCCCGGCAGGCTGCGCCGCGAACGGCGAGCAGAGTTGGCGCGAACGCCAGTGCCCGTTGAATTGACGTCAATCGTAGCGAGCCCGCCAACACCAGGGCGATGCCTTTGTCACGGCATTGCTGCGTGAATTCGGCAAGCTGATCGGTGTGAAGATGAGCAAAGAGGTCTCCCTGATTCTTGGCAAATGTATCGAGCAGCAGGGTGCCGCAGCCAGCGGCGGGCGCCGCGCTCAAGACGTCGTCAAGTGACGGCGCGCCGGCCGCGCGATGGTCGGCATATCCCACTGCGACCCGCTTGGTTTCGGGCGGCAGCTTGCTCAGTACGTCGTCCCATCGGCGTTGCCAATCTCGCATTGCCAAACCGCCGGCCAGACCGACTTTGGCGTATTGAACTTCGCTCGCAGCGGCAGCACGATCCCCGATGCCAGCGTCGCTTAGCTCACCCAGCGCGACGCTCAGCGGAAATTCGTTGGGTAGCGCCTGGCGGACCAGCTGCCAGATGTGAGGATCCGCAGCACCCAATGCGCCGCGGTGGGGCTCCTTGACATCAATCACATCCGCGCCGCCGGCCAGCGCCTCGATGGCTTCTGCTGGATTGCGGACGCTAACCAGCAATCCTGTCATGCTGTTTCCTGATCTTGTTGCTGGCGTTGCTCACGGTGCACTTGGACCAGGCGATGGTTGAGTTCTTTGAGCCGATCGGCGTTGATCGGCTCACATAGAGTACCGCGAATCGTAATGTAGCCGTCACACCATAGACCGTGGTCGGGTCGGACTTCGAAGTGCTTCCATTGCTCGGCGGATTCCGCCAACCGCACAACAATAGTCGATGACTCGGGAGACTCACTCTGACGAGAAAACATCGAGACCGACAGCAGGCTCGGACCTTGTCCCAGGAAGAAACATTCGACAACCTCAATCGGCACGCGATATGGCCGGGCGCTACCCAGGAAAACGAGCAATTCGCCATTTTCGTATGCCAGGCGTGGCTGGAGCGCGCTTTGGATCATCGCTGCGATGCCGAGCAGGCCGAGCCCCAGCATGGCGCAGCCCAACGCGAACAGGCCACCATGGCTGGCCATGACAAGCAACATGATTCCGCCTGCCGCGACCAGCGCCAATCCGCCACTCGCGACCACGAAAATGCGCCGATTTGGTCGCAGCCACACTTCGCGCGACATGCGGGGGAAACTCCAAACTACGCTACGGGAACCGGATCAAGCTCGTCACAACGGGACAATATAGCAAATCGACAAGCGGGGCGTCAGGAAGCGAGGTTTGAAAAACCACGCGCGCTTCACTACGATAGGCCAGTCAATTCAAGGTACCGCAATGGAATTCACGTGGATTACGCATACATCGACGATCAGAAGAAGCTGGCTGAGTTTTGCGAACA
>JAUIHJ010000299.1 GCA_030432015.1 bacterium | reverse complement strand
GACGGCGGGCAAGGCGCTTCTGGACGTACTGCACGGCACGCGGGTTGAGGTCGTAGCCGGCCACGTCGTACCCTCGGGCCGCCATTTCGACCACCAATCGCCCGCCGCCGCAACCGGGTTCCAACAATCGCCGCACAGGGAATGGACAGTACTTCCGCGCCGCAGCTTCAATAAAATCGGCCTCCACCGATGTCTCAGAGCGGAACGCGAGATCCCAATACTGTGGATAGTCGTAGCAGTCGACGCGGCCCTGAGCGGTCGCGGATTTGGTTGCCGGTTGCTGGGACGCATCGTCGCCAGCCCGCCGCCCGCTGGCCCGATTGTCGCGGGCCGACTTTCGTTTCGGAGGCGAATTCATCGTGCGTCCGCATTCGTTAGTTCCAGCGAACCCCAGAGGCTGGGGTCTTCCACAAAGGGAAACTCCGGGCCGACGCTGAACGTTTGCCATCCAAGTTCGCGATCGACGACGGCGTAGGTAAACCCCAGCCGCGGATGTTCGTCGGGATCGAATCCGGTAACGGCGGCGGTGGGAATGAATGCCTGCAGTAGGTAGCCGTCCGGGTTCCGCTTGCAGAATACTTTGAGTTGGTCGGGGCGGACCGCCTTGGGCTCCTCTTTCGCTCGGCTGATGGACGCCATCGCCGCCACGGGTTCGTTCAAGGACCGTCCGCCTCCGGCCGGCAGGAAGGCGAATCGATGACAGAAGCGACTGGCGCGGTGAATGTTGTGCGCGTCGCGTGAATCGATCCAGACCTGGAAGCCGTCACTGTCTTCCAAACGCGAGTCTCGGCACCAGGGCGCCTGCTTCTTGCCCACCACTTCCGCTGAAAAGACCATCCCCGTCGCGTTCCACGCCGCGCGCACGTCGGCAAAGAGAGGACGGCCTTCCAGCTCACCGAAGCTGGGCAGCGTATAGGCCGCTTCCAGGTCCGCCCCTTGAGCGGACCAGATCTTCTTGCGAAACCGCAGCGGCGCAGAAAAGCGAAACAAAAAGGTCGGAGCTAACAGCCGATTGTTCATGAGTTGTGTACATCTGCCGGTTGCAGCAGACTGATGTGTTCTTCCAGAAAGCCGGGCAGGTCGCCACGGTGCAGATCCTCCACCGTACGAAAACGGAGCTTTACAATGTCGCAGTCGTCGCGTGACTGATCGATGTCGGGTTCGATGCCAAGTTCGGTAATACGACCCATCGCCACACCCCCCTTGGGTCCCGTCAGACCCAGCGTCAGGGCCTCCGGCTTCTTGGTCACGATGCCGGCCCACGGTTCCCGTCGACCATTGAGGTAGACACGGACGATGACCTGGTTGTTCCACAGGAAGGTGCAGTGGGGCGCCACCTCCTGCAGCAATTCGTACAACTCTTCCATGACTTCCGCGTCCCACCGCACGCGTTTCCCCGGCGGAAAGCCCTTGCGCATGAAATGCCATTTCTGGCCCAGTTTCTTCCACGGCGTGTGATCATCCAAATTCTGCTCGACCCGTTCGGTATGCCGAAAGAAGCTGCTGACGGCGAGTTCCAAGAACTCCCAAAACTCGGGCGTGTCAATCTCCGCCAGTTGGGCGACACGGATTTCGACTTCCTGCCAGGGCCCCCGTGCGGAACGCACTTTGATCCGCGGTTCGTTGCTGTAAATCGGCAGCTCGTCCATTTCGTTGAGCGTCTTGAGGCTGATCCGATTGAGTAGTTCCTGTCGCTTGAACGTTCCGCGATGGACGCGAAATTTCAGTTTCAGGAGCCATGTCTCGCCCGTGATCGCATGAAAGAACCAGCCGAGGCTCTTGGTCGCGGCGGAAATCTCGACCACGCTACGGGCGTTCCAATTCGTCTCACTGAACTCGCCCAGATCGTGAATCCGATCGACCACGCGGGCCAGTGCCTCGCCGTCCCATTTGACGGGATTCCCTTTCCTGTCGACGCGGTCGCGGGTGTGCCATCCACGACCGTCCGACTCCCAGGGCATCTGAGCCTCGCGACCGACTTCCGCGATCTCCATGTCGCCCTGACGTTTTTTCTCGGCGGCTTCCGGGTCGTAGGCAACCCGCGGCAGGTACGGTCCGGCGGCTAACACCGGCCGCAGCGCCTGCGCCGTATACGAGACGAGATCGGTCGCCAGGCCCAACTGCGGACGATCCTCGGCGACCGCCCGCTTCGCCGTTTTGCGTTTGGCCGTCTTTCTTTTCTTAGCGCGCGCCTCCCGAGCATCCTCTTGGGCCACAATCGCTTCGGGTGTTCCTGCCGCCACAAGCTGGCCGCCGTCTGCGCCCGCCTCCGGTCCCATGTCGATGATCCAATCGGCCTGCTTGCAGACATCCATGTTGTGTTCAATCACAACGACGGTGTTACCGACATCAACGAGTCGATGCAGCACTTCGAGCAGCTTGGCGAGGTCGTCGAAGTGCAAGCCGGTTGTGGGTTCATCCAGCAAGTACAGCGTCCGCCCGGTGTCTGGCCGCGACAGTTCAGCCGCCAACTTGACACGTTGGGCTTCACCGCCGGAGAGCGTCGGGGCGGGTTGGCCTAAGGTGAGATAGTCCAAACCGACATCGCAAAGGGTCTGCAGCGTGCGGCGGATTTTGGGGATACTCTCGAACAACCGGACGGCTTCGCCACAGGTCAGGTTCAGCACGTCACTGATCGATCGACCATGGTACGTGACGGCTAACGTTTCTGGATTGTATCGTTGGCCATTGCAGGTTTCACAGCGGACCCAGACGTCTGGCAAAAAGTGCATTTCAATGCACCGCTGGCCGTTGCCTTCGCATTCTTCGCAGCGTCCGCCGGGAACGTTGAAGCTGAAGCGGCGCGCGGTGTAACCACGCAGCTTGGAGTCCGGTAGCTGGGCAAACAAGGCGCGAATCAGTTCGAAGACGCCGGTGTAGGTTGCCGGATTGGAAGACGGTGAGTTCCCCAGCGGTTGTTGATCGACCTGAATGACCTTGTTGATCAGTTCGATGCCCCGAATCTCGTCATGGACGCCGGGCACGGTGCTGGCCCGGTGCAGCGTGCGCGTCAGGGAAGCGCACAGCACGTCGTCAATCAGCGAGCTCTTGCCGCTGCCGCTGGGACCCGTGATCGCAGTCAGCGTCCCCAGGGGGATCTTGATCGTGACGTTCTTCAAGTTGTTGTGTCGCACGCCGCAAACCGCCAGATGGTCGGGCAATGTCGACGGGACTTGCGCGCCGGAGTCCGCCGTGGCGCTCTTGGCGACGGCTTTCTTCGCCGTTTTTCGCTTGGCGTTTTTCGCTGGCGGTTTGCTGGCTGTTGCGAGTGCCGGTTCTTCCACCAGGCCGGCCAACCGCCGATTCGAGGGGATCGGGATCGCCTTGCGACCGCTCAGGTAAGGTCCAGTGACCGAGCCCTTTTTCTTGGCGACCTGGGCAGGCGTGCCGTGGGCGACAATCTCGCCGCCATGCTTGCCGGCTCCGGGACCAAAATCGCAAATCGCATCGCTACCATCGATCACTTCGCGGTCATGTTCGACGACCAGCAGCGTGTTCCCCAGGTCACGCAACTTGTGCATGGCGGCGAGCAACCGGGTGTTGTCGCGCGGATGCAAGCCGATGGTTGGTTCGTCCAGCACGTACAGCACGCCGCAGAGGCCGCTGCCGAGTTGGCTGGCGAGGCGAATTCGTTGGGCTTCCCCGTTGGAGAGCGTCGCGGCGCCGCGGGCCAGTGTCAGGTAGGCCAGGCCGACATCGCAGAGAAACTGCAGTCGTCCCTGAACTTCGCGAATCAATTCGCCGGCGACCCGCTTTTCGCTCGCCGAAAAACGCCAGGCGGAAATGACTTTCAGCAGATCGCCCAGCGGCATGCGAGTCAGATCATCGACGGTATGGTTTCGCAGTCGGGTCGCGGCCGCATCGTCGCGCAGTCGGCTGCCGCTGCAGGTGGCACATTCGACCTCGTCGACGAAGGTCTCCAGCCGATTGCGAAACGCGGGCGACAACCGTGACGCTTCTTCCAACGCCGGGTAAAGGCCTTTGAATTGGAAGCGAAACAGGGGGCCAGGGTCGGGGGTGCTTTTCTTCCGCTTTCCGCGTCCGGCCGGTCCGAAGACGTCAAACCATTGTTCGCCGGTGCCGCGCATGATCATGCGGCGATGCCGGGCATTGAGTTGATCGAACGGCACGTCCAGCGGAATGCCGGTCTCTTGAGCCAGCGCTTGTAGCATGAGCTGCGAGACTTTGTTGTCGAGATTGGGCCACAGGCTGACCGCACCCTCGGCCAGCGTGCTCTTGGGATCGCGAAGCAGGGCCGCCGGGTTGGCGCCGACTTGCACCCCCAGCCCTTCACAATCCGGGCACCACCCCAGGTAGCTGTTGAAGGAAAACTGGTGCGGCGTCAACGGCTCGAAACTCCGTCCGCATTTGGCGCACGCCAGATGTTGGCTATGCACGACCACATCCCAACGCGGCTCGGCCACGTCTTCCTTCACATACGCGACGTGGAGCACGCCCTTGCCGAATCCCAGCGCGGTCTCAACGCTATCGGCGATTCGTGACCGACCGCTCGGCTTGACCACAATCCGATCGACCACGACGGCGACTTCATACTTGCGGCGGCGATCGATGGCGGGCGGCGATTCGATGGGGTACGTCTTGCCGTTAACCCGAATTCGCGCGAAACCGGCCGCCCGGATATCTTCCCAGATGAGATCGTATTGCTGCCCAACTTCGACCTCCAACGGAGCCATCAGGTACAGCCGCGTCCCCTCATCTTCGGCCAGGATCTTGTCGACAATTTCGTCCGCAGTCTGGGTCCCGATCTCCACATCGCAGTCGGGGCAGTGGGGTTGTCCCAGGCGAGCCATCAAGATCCGCAGGTAGTCGTACACTTCGGTGACGGTGCCGACGGTGCTCCGCGGCGTGTTGCCCAGGTTCTTCTGTTCGATGGCGATGGCCGGTGACAAGCCATCAACGCGGTCCATGGCCGGCTTCTGCATCTGGGCGACGAATTGCCGAGCGTAGGAACTGAGGCTCTCGACATAACGGCGCTGCCCTTCCGCGTAAATCGTATCCATCGCCAGCGAGCTCTTGCCCGAACCGCTGGGCCCGCAGAAGACGGTCATTTCATCGCGCATAATGTCGATGTCGACACGCTTGAGGTTGTGTTGTTCGGCGCCGCGAACGCTGATCATCTGTGTGACTTCTGCCGCACCGCGACTGCGGGCCGAGTTGGCACGCCCCAGCGGCGTCTTTTGCTTGCCGCCCGGCCCATGGCTCGCAGCGAACAACTCGGCCAAGGCCCGGCCGGTGTGCGAGTCCGCCTGCGCCACGTCTTCCGGCGTACCGACCGCCACGACTTCGCCGCCACCGGATCCGCCCTCCGGCCCCATGTCGATAATCCAATCGGCCGTCTTGATGACATCCAGGTTGTGCTCGACCACCAACACCGTGTTGCCCGCATCGGCGAACCCGTGCAACACCTTCAGCAGCAGCTTGACGTCGGCAAAGTGCAGGCCGGTGGTGGGTTCGTCGAGCAGGTACAGGGTCTGGCCGGTGCTCTTCTTGGCCAGTTCACGAGCCAGTTTGATCCGCTGCGCCTCGCCGCCGGATAACGTGGGCGAAGGCTGTCCGAGCTTGATGTAGTCCAGCCCGACGTCGTGCAGCGTCTGGAGCTTGTCGCGGACTTTCGGAACGTTTTCGAACAGGTCGAGCAACTGCTGGACGTCCATCTCCAGGACTTCGGCGATGGACCGTTCCTTGAACTTGACTTGTAACGTCTCGCGGTTGTAGCGATGGCCATCGCAAACCGGGCAGGTCACCCAGACGTCGGCCAGAAAGTCCATCCCCAGCCGATTCGAACCGTTTCCTTCGCAGGCTTCACAACGTCCGCTCTTCACATTGAAGCTGAAGCGGCCCGGCTTGAACCCGCGGCGTTTGGCCTCGGGCATCTGGGCGTAAAGATTGCGAATCTCGTCGAAGACTTTGACATACGTACCAGGATTCGAACGGGGTGTGCGACCGATGGGCGACTGGTCGATCGCGATCAGCTTGTCGAGGTGTTCTAACCCTTCGAGTGACTCGTGCGCGCCCGGTTCGCCTTCGCCGCCATTCAGGTCGCGGCGGAGCGACTCGACCAGGATGTCGTTGACCAGCGAACTCTTGCCGGAGCCGGAGACCCCCGTGACGCAGACGAAACCGCCGAGCGGGATTTCGATGTCGACATGTTTCAGGTTGTTGTGCGTCGCACCTCGGATTCGCAACGCGCGTTCGCCAGGTGCACGACGCTGCGATGGGATTTCGATGCGTTCGGTTCCCTTGAGGAATCGGCCCGTAACGCTACGCTTCGATTTGGTGACCTTGTCGGCGCTGCCGGCAGCGACGACTTCGCCGCCTCGCACACCCGGTCCAGGCCCGAAATCGATGATATGGTCCGCGGCCCACATTGTCTCTTCGTCGTGTTCGACCACCACGACGGTGTTACCCATGTCCCGGAGCTGGCACAGCGTATCGATCAAACGTGCGTTGTCCCGCGTGTGCAGGCCGATGGACGGTTCGTCCAGAATGTACAGCACGCCCACCAGCCCGGAGCCGATTTGGCCGGCCAACCGAATCCGCTGGGTCTCGCCTCCCGAGAGCGTCGGCGCTGTCCGGGCAAGGGTGAGATAGTCCAGTCCGACATTGGTCAAGAACCCCAGTCGGCCACGAATTTCCTTCAGCGCTTCGGTGGCGATCAGTTCCCGGGTCGGGTCAAGCTTCAATTCGCTAAAGAACGCGACAGCGTCGCTGATGGACAAGCTGGCGACGCCGGGCATCGAAAGCGACGGCGCGTCGGCGAATCGTGGATGCGTTGACTCGATACGGACATGACGGCCCTGGGCATTGAGACGTTCGCCCTTGCAGGCGCCGCAGGGTAACGTCCGCATGTATTTTTCGAGCTTCTTGCGTTGCGGCGCGCTCTTCGTGGTGCCGTACTTGCCCAGCAGCTCGGGTACGATTCCTTCGAAGGTGCCCCCATACTTGATGGGCGACGCGCCGCCCCGCCACGTGTACGTGATGTGTTGCTTGCCGGTGCCCCACAGCAACACGTCCTGTTGTTGCGGCGCAAGATCCTGCCAGGGTGTTTCCAGGAGCGTGCCTTCCGGGAGTTCTTGCAGCCGCTCGACCGTGTCCGCCACGCCCTGGTAGATATGGCGTCGCCAGCGTCCGATCTCTTTCCACTTGTCGATCAGGTCGAAGCAACCTTGCTTGAAGGACAGCGAGGGATCGGGCACCAGGAGCTCGGGGTCGAACGAATACAACTGCCCCAGGCCGTCGCATTCCAGACACATGCCTTGAGGGCTGTTGAAGCTGAACAACTGAGGACTGGGCGGTTCGAAGCTGACGCCGCACCTCGCACATGAGTAGTCGACCGAATAGATCGTGTCGCGGTCGTTGTCCGGTGCCTGCTTCCGCTTTCCGCGACGCTTCGTCCGCCCCGGCGTGATACTGGACGAACTCTCGCCGGCCGCGGCATCCATCTCGTCGGCCCCGAGACCTGCTAAATGAGGACCCTCCGCGTCGGATTCGGGCGAGGGCGGTCGGCCTGCTGCCTCTGCATCCTCGGTCGCAGCAAGTTCAACAATCAGCGAACCCTTGCCGATTTTCAGCGCCATTTCGACCGCCTCGGCCAAACGCCCGCGAATCGACGGTTTGGCTTCCAGCCGATCGATGACCACTTCGATGTTGTGTCGCATCTGGCGGTCCAGCCGCAGGTTATCGGTCAGCGAGACCGTTTCCCCGTCGACCCGGGCCCGTGCAAAACCTTGCTTCAGCAGATCGACAAAGAGGTCTCGATATTCACCCTTATGTCCGCGAATCAAGGGTGCCAGGATGGCGAACCGGGATCCGCTGGGCAGTTGCAGGATCCGTGCCAGAATCTGCTCGCGGGACTGGGCCGTGATCGCATCGCCACACTTGGGACAGTAGCCATCACCGACCCGGGCAAAGAGAACGCGCAGGTAATCCTGGATTTCCGTGACTGTCCCCACGGTGCTGCGGGGGTTGTTGCCGGAGGATTTTTGCGAAATCGAGATCGAAGGACTAAGCCCGCCGATGAAATCGACTTCCGGCTTGGGCATCTGGCCAAGAAACTGCCGAGCAAAACTGGAGAGGCTCTCGACGTATCGGCGTTGACCCTCCGCATAGAGCGTATCGAAGGCCAGGGAACTCTTGCCGGACCCGCTGACGCCGGTGAGGCAAATCAGTTGATTGCGGGGCAAGACAACATCGACGCCGCGAAGGTTATGTTCGCTGGCACCCTTGATGACAATATCCGAAGGGGGCATGTTTCCCGAATCAGTTGGCTGGCGTATCGTCCCTGACAAACCCAGAATTGTAGGCGAATTGCCGAGTTTGCAACAGGACGGCGAGCCGGAACGACGGGCTGTTGGGCTTTTCAAGCGGCAAGGTCGGTATGGCCCGCTGGCGCCGCAAGCGTTGCTGAAACACTGATCGCGATTCTGCGGCGCAAGACCGCGTGACGGGCGACAGGCACCTTTTTCGCCGATAAGCCCTGTTTCCCTGCCCGATCCGCTGCGCGGCGAAAAACGAGCCGATCCGCCGGTTGCCGCCGAATGACGCGCGGCCATTTGCCAGCCGAGCATCGTTGGAAAACAGGCCGTCGTCGCGACGTTCGCCAGAACGGGGCCTCCGCCATCTGGCAGCGACGGCGACCCAGGATGATCGGCAGCGGCACTTTGCTGCCGGCGGTCACTGGGCTTTCAGCATTGGGCTTTCAGCATTGGGCTTTCAGCATCAAGTCACTGGGCCTTCAGCATTTTGATGAATTCGGCGAGCAACGGGGTGTTGTCGTGCCACGTCCGGGCTGTCACGAAATGACCGTCAACGACAACCTTTTGGTCGACATAGGTGGCACCTCCCTGTTCGGCATCCAGCGCGCATTTGGCCACCGTCGTGATCTTCCGGCCTTGAATGACGTCGGCCGCGGTCAGGATTTCCACGCCGTGGCAAAGCGAAGCGATCGGTTTTCCAGCCGCGTGGATCTCGCGTGTGATCCGCAGCAGGTCCTGGTCGTAGCGGAGATACTCGGGAGCCCGCCCTCCGGAAACGAACAATCCCGCATAGTCGGCCGCATCGACGTCCTTGAAAGCGACCGTCGCCTCGATGAAATAGCCCGGCCGTTCCTGGGTAATATCCCACGGGACACTGGAGTCGGGTGGAATCTCATGCAGCACCGTGTGATACAACCGCGCTTCCGGCCCCGCGACGACCACTTCAAAATCATCTTCAGGCAGCCGATAGTAGGCATAGAATGTGTCCAAAGCCTCGGTTCCATCACCGATGGGCATCAGGATTTTCGGCATCCGTTTCTCCCGTGGAATTGATGTCTGTTTCAGAAC
>JAUIHJ010000298.1 GCA_030432015.1 bacterium | reverse complement strand
ATTATGATGTCCGGCTTCGAACTTCCCATCAAGGCGATGCGACAGCAGATCGCCAGCGCCGTCGATCTGATTATTCAGGTCAACCGGTTGCAGGGTGGACCCCGCCGTGTCACGCATATTACCGAGATTGTCGGCATGGAACAGGACACAGTCGTGATGCAGGATATCTACCGCTACGAGCAGATGGGTATCGACGAGACAGGCACGGCGCGCGGGCAATTCATGTCCACCGGAATTCGACCAACCTTTATGGATAAACTGCAGTCCGCTGGCGTCCGGCTCCCATCGAGTGCCTTCCGCGAACGCATCATGCTGCAAGACTAGTCCGCGTGCCGCCGGTACGTGATTTGAAACGTGGAGTTCAACCAGTCCGATGATCATGCAAATTGTCATTCTCGTTCTCGCGTTTGCCTGCGCGGCAGCGCTTGCCGGCGCGGTCGCGATGTTCTTTTCCAACAAGCCTTCCACGGACATGGAAGAGCGTTTGGACTTCCTGACGTCCAGCGAGACCGGCCTCTCGACCACAGCGGAGTCGACGAGCCTGCTTTCCTACGACCGGGAAGATCAGCGCGGCTTGGCCGACACGTTGTTTGAGAATTTCTTCGACGTCAATCGCTTTCTCTCTCAGGCGGACCTGCCGCTTTCGGCTTCTCAGTTCCTGGCGATCACGCTGGGGTGCGCGGTGGCTGCAGGTTTCGCGTGGACGATCTCTCCGTTGCCGTTTGCATTCGTGCCTGTGGCGGCACTTGCGGGTGGCATGGTGCCCTTTGTGTACGCGTTGATCACACGAAAACGCCGGCTGGGAAAGTTTGCCGCGCAACTGCCCGGCGCGCTCGAATTGATCAGCCGTGCCTTGCGGGCGGGCCATAGCCTGGCGTCCGGATTCAGTCTGGTTGGCTCGGAAATGGCCGAGCCGATTAGTACCGAATTCGCTCGCTGTTACGAACAACAAAACCTGGGCATTCCGCTCGATGAAGCCCTCGAAGGAATGACGCATCGGGTACCCAACCTGGACCTGCGCTTCTTTTCCACCGCGGTGATCCTGCAGCGCCAAACCGGTGGCGACCTGGCGGAGATCCTGGACAAGATTGGCCATCTGATTCGTGAGCGTTTCAAGATCTATGGACAGATCCAAGCGCTAACCGGTGAGGGGCGATTGTCGGGAATCGTCTTGTTGGCCCTGCCGCCGGTCCTGTTTGTTGTGATGCACCGACTCAACGCGGACTACGTGAACGTATTGTTCACGGACAAGATCGGGCAGCAATTGTTGGGTGGGGCGATCCTGCTGCAATTGCTGGGTGCCCTCGTGATCAAGAAAATCATTACAATCAAGGTCTAAGCAGCATGACAGCGATTTTCGAGAATCCAACCCTCATTTCCCTGGCCGTCGGCGGCGCGGTCATTGCGGCCGCCTGGATCCTGATGGACATGCTGGCGGGGAAGAAGCCGCGGGTCGAAGAACGGCTGGAGGAATTCAAAGATCCCAACTTGCGCCGGCTGCGTGAGGAAAAGACGTCCAAGACCGCGGCGATGGCCCGTGCGTTGCAAAAGGCAACCCCGGCACTCGCCAAGCCGTTGCAGCCCAAGTCCGAGCGAGAGGTGAGCAAGCTCCGAGCGCGCCTGATGCATGCAGGCTTTCGTGGAGATAACGCGCCAACGATGTTCTTGGGCCTCAAGTTCCTGACATTGATTGTGGGCCTGTTTATCAGCGGCGGCGGAGTGCTCTTCGTCGGAGTCGGCACCCAATCCATGCTCCGCGCCGGAATGTTTGCGTGCGGCATGTTCTTCTTGCCGGATTTGCTCCTGTCGTACCTCGGCCGGAAGCGCAAGGAGTCCATCTTTCTCGCGCTGCCCGATGCACTTGACTTGATGGTTGTTTGCGTCGAGGCCGGCCTGGGTTTGGATCAAGCGATGCGAAAAGTCGCGGAAGAAATGGAGAAGACCTATCGCGTGGTCGCGGAAGAATTTGGAATCTGCAATCTGCAACTGCAAATGGGCATGACACGCTCCGAAGCCCTGCAGAATCTGGGTAACCGCAGCGGTGTTGATGATCTTAAAGCGCTGGCGTCCATCCTGATCCAGGCGGACAAGTTCGGCTCCAGTATCGCTCAGGCCTTGCGCGTGCAGAGCGAATCGATGCGCGTGCGTCGCAGCCAAATTGCCGAGGAGAAGGCGGCGAAGACGGCGGTCAAGCTGATCTTTCCGCTGGTGCTCTTTATCTTTCCGGGAATCTTTGTCGTCCTGGTCGGACCGGCCGGAATCTCCATGTACCGCGAAATGTTCACCGCCATGAACGGTGGCGGTTAGCAATTCGGCGGATCCTCTTGCGACGGCGACAGTTGTTGCCACGACGAGCGCTCGCAGGTCTGACGGGAATCCCTATATCGCCAATTCTGGTGATAATAGCACCTTTTCTCGTCAAACCGCGACTGTCAATCGCCGATAACAGTGATGCAGAGATGTTTTCCTGCGCGCTGATATGCAAGAAAGGATTCCGATGCGACGCTCCACGATGCTGCTAGCACTGGCCCTGACGATTTTGACCGCGAATATGGCACGTGCGGATTGGTCCCAATTTTGGCATCGAGTCGGCGTCGACTGGCACCGCATGAACGCCTGGCCCGAACCGTTTCAAGTTGGCGACCGCGAAGCCACGATCGCGCCCCTGGTCGAGATGACCAATGCCGGTTGGCGCATCCAGAATACGTTGAGCGACCATCTGTTCGATCCCAAAACGCAAGAGTTGACCCGGGCCGGACAAATGAAGCTGCGGTGGATTGCGACCCAAGCGCCTGCGCATCGGCGCACGGTTCACGTCTTACGATCGCTCGAGCCCGGCGCGACCAACCTGCGCGTGCAGTCGGTCGAGCGGTTGCTGGACACGTACCTGCCCGAAGGCTCAAGGCCAAGCGTAGTCTTGACGGACGTGAATCCCACGGGCGGATCGGGCGAATATTTTGAAACCATCGACCGCCAGCTGAAATCTTCCATTCCGGCACCGAGGTTGCCACAGGCAAACGGCCCGACTGGCGGATTCTAGATCGCTGCGTTTGTTGAACACGGAATAGGTGGGTATCGGTTATGAGAATTTGTCGCGTACTGACGATCGGCATGTTGATGGCAACGGGATGTTCATCCACATCTCCGTTTGCTACGACGTCGCCGCAGCCCGTACCCATCGCGGCTCAGGTCGCCAGCCATTCCCAGGCACCACCCGGCGGGTCCGGACCTGGCGGCTCGAATTTCGGTGGTCGTCCGCAGCAGCAACTTACCCAAACCGGCCCGAACTCCTACGGGCAATCGCCTGCGAATCCTGGCAACCCGTTTCTGGCGAGCCTCCGCTCTACCTCCGCGAGCATCGGAGACGCGCTGACCATCGATCCCAAGGTCATTCCGGCGGCGGACGCGACAAGCTTGGCCAGCCAGACGCCGGACGTCGGTGCGGACCTGCACTGTCGGGCAGCCCAAGTCTACGAAGGGCAGCAGAACATTTCGGCGGCCATTTCGCATTATCAAAAGGCCCTGGCGATTTCACCGGGCGAACCTCGCATCCTGGTTGGATTCGGTCGTCTCTACGATCGCCAAAATGACCTCCACCGGGCGCAGGGCTATTATCAGCAAGCACTGCAACTCGACCCCAACCACTGCCCGGCACTGAATGCACTTGGGATCAGCTACGCGAAGCAAGGGAATCTCGACGCGGCCATCGCGCACATCTCGAAGGCGGCGCAATTGCAGCCGGCAAGTCCGCGCTATAAGAATAACCTGGCCAACGTGCTGGTCGATGCCGGGCGGACCGGTGAAGCGTACACCCAACTCGCTTCGGTTCACGGCGAGGCGGTCGCCCACTACAACTTGGGCTACCTGTTGCTCCAGCAAGGTAAGACGGACCTGGCACGCCAGGAACTTGGCTTGGCGTTGCAGGCCAACCCTTACTTGCAGCAGGCGCGCCAAGTGCTTAATTCGCTGGAGGTGACGCCCGGCCCAGGCTTTCAGGCGGCCGCTGGCGTCGAGCCAGGCGGACAGTACTCGGTGTCAAAGCCGGTGAACGCACCGGCGCACAGCGTCTCGACGCCGCGTGTGGGGACGCAGCCTCAATTCGGGCGACCGCAGAGCCTGCCGCCACTGTAGGCCGTCGTCGACATTGCAGCGACGTTGAGAACCGTGTGCGATCGTCGCGACGATCCGGTGCGACCAGCGCGACGGCGGAGTACCTCGCTGGCAGCCGACCAGGCCAACCGATCAAGGACCGCTCGAACGAGTGGTGGGATTCGCATTGAAGAAGCCCCGTAGCTAGCTGTCGGCGTAATTCGCGATAAATTGCCGGCACCAATCGGCTTGGTTGCATGTGACGCGGGCTCCTGCAATTCACCTTGAAACGGCTGGGTTTCGCCCCGTTCCTGAGCCTTCTCGATTTCTCCGGCGCGCATGGCTAGCAGCGCGGGGAAAATTTTTGAAGTTGCCGAAGTTCAAAATCGGAATTACTCTTTATTTTGAAGAAGAGGTCACACGTTCCTGCTGAGGAAACGTCAGTGCTGCCATGCGGCGATCGCCCTGATCCTCATCTGGAAGCCCTCTTTTTACGCTGGCGCTCTTTCTCAAGTTGCCTGCCGGTTCAGCCACATCGCTTGGTGGCAGTGGGCGAAGTTCATCCCTGCAAGTGAGTTCGTGGCCTCGATTTTGGTAGCTCGCGTTTGGCGCGTTGCCGGAATGAAAAAGTGAGACGCCACGTATTCTAGGCCGTTCTGGCATGTAACCAACGGAGACCGCCGACGCGAGCAGCACGTCGTGATGTCTCGCGCCGTTGTGTCGACTAAATCCTTGCTGAGGTCTCCAACGACCAGTATGTAACACCTGGCAACTCAAAAATAATCTGGCTGCAGCGACCCGCCGCGTCTGGGTATCGATTCGCTTCAACGACCCAAGACGGCACGCTTCGTTAGCACGCCTGGGAGGTTCGTGATGAGTGATGGACGAAAAATCATTTCACTGGTGGCGGAACGTCAGGATCTCGAACAGTTTCGTCGCAAGCACTGGATCGGTTCGTTCGACGAATACCTGGATCTGGTGCGCGAATCACCAACGGTGACACGCAACGCTTTTCAGCGTGTCTACGACATGATTCTCTCGTATGGCAGCGACGTGTACGAACCCTCGCGTGGCGAGCGTCGTTCACGCTACCGGTTCTTTAGCGATCCTTGCGACAACGGCAAGGATGCGGTGTTCGGCTTGGATGAGACGCTGGAGCATCTCGTCAATGCGCTCAAGAGTGCCGCGCAGGGCTACGGTATCGAGAAGCGCGTATTGTTGCTGCACGGGCCGGTCGGCAGTAGCAAAAGCACGATTGCTCGCCTCTTGAAAAAGGGCTTGGAACGCTATAGCGGAACCGACGAAGGCGCGCTCTACACGCTGGGGTGGCTGGATGCCGATCAGGGTGATGTGCACTGGTGCCCAATGAACGAGGAGCCTTTACATCTGATCCCGTCTCGTTTTCGCGAGGAGGTTTTCAGTCAGCTCAACGCCGGTCGTGCGGAAGACGGATTTCACGCGCAAACCACCGGTGACTTGTGCCCCTTCTGCCGCTGCATGTACGGCGAACGGCTGAAAAAGTACGACGGCGACTGGACCAAGGTGATTCAGGATATCCGCGTCAAGCGGGTCATTTTGAGCGAGCAGGATCGGATCGGGATCGGCACCTTCCAACCCAAGGACGAGAAGAACCAGGATTCGACCGAACTGACCGGCGATATCAACTATCGAAAAATCGCCGAGCTTGGAACCGACAGTGATCCGCGCGCGTTCAATTTCGATGGCGAATTCAATATCGCCAATCGCGGCATCATTGAGTTCGTCGAGGTCCTTAAGCTCGACGTGGCATTTCTGTACGACCTGCTCGGCGCAAGCCAGGAGCATAAGGTCAAACCCAAAAAGTTCGCCCAGACGGATATCGACGAAGTGATTCTTGGTCACACGAACGAGCCGGAATATCGACGATTACAGAACAATGAATTCATGGAAGCGTTACGCGATCGGACCGTGAAGATTGACGTGCCCTACGTCACCCGGTTGGATGATGAGATCAAGATCTACGAGAAAGACTACAACCGCCAGACGGTGCGAGGCAAACACATCGCCCCGCACACAATCGAGATGGCCGCGATGTGGGCCGTGCTGACGCGCCTGGAAGATCCCAGCAATGCCAGCTTGACGCTGTTGCAAAAGTTGAAGCTCTACAACGGCAAGACGCTGCCCGGGTTTACCGAGGAAAGTGTCAAAGAATTGCGCGAACAGTCGACCAGCGAAGGCATGCAGGGCATCTCCCCCAGGTATGTTCAGGACAAGATCTCCAACGCACTGGTCGCGCATCCGGACGCCCGATCGATCAACCCCTTCATGGTCATGAATGAACTGGAGTCGGGACTCAAGCATCATTCCCTGATTACCAACAATGAACTCCGCCAGCGTTATCGCGACCTGTTGGCCGTCGCTAAGGAAGAGTACGAAAACGTCGTGAAGAACGAAGTGCAGCGGGCGATTGCCGCCGATGAAGATGCGCTCAAACGCTTGTGCGGAAATTACATCGACAACATCAAGGCGTACACGCAGCGCGAGCGGGTCAAGAACAAGTTCACAGGTCAATACGAGGAGCCGGACGAGCGGCTCATGCGGTCGATCGAAGAGAAGATCGACATCCCGGACAGTCGCAAGGATGATTTTCGGCGGGAGATCATGAACTACATTGGAGCGCTCTCGATCGACGGCAAGACGTTTGACTTCCGTTCCAATGAGCGGCTCCATAAGGCCCTCCAACTCAAGCTGTTCGAAGACCAAAAGGATTCGATCAAGTTGACCAGCCTCGTCTCAAATGTGGTCGATCAGGAGACGCAACAGAAGATTGACGTCGTCAAGGGGCGTTTGATTCGTGACTACGGGTACGACGACGAGAGCGCCACGGACGTGTTGAACTTTGTTGCCAGCATCTTCGCGCGGGGGGATGTCCGCGACGAGGCATAATCCGCCGTCATGTATCCCGCCGTCGAGGGCAACGCGACCATGGTTCACCGTGCCGGAGTCTTGAAATGACATTGAAGATCGATCGAGATCAAAACCGGTTTCGACAGATCGTGCGGGGGAAAATTCGCGAGAATCTTCGCCGGTATGTCAATCACGGCGAGATGATCGGCCGCAAGGGACGCGATCTGGTCAGCATCCCGCTGCCCCAACTGGATATTCCTCATTTTCGCTACGGCGAGAATGGTCGGGGCGGCGTCGGCCAGGGCGACGGTCAAGCCGGGCAACCGATCGCTCGTGGCGAAGGGGATGGGATGGGACCCGCCGGCAATGAACCGGGGTCTCACGTGTTGGAAGTGGACCTGACACTGGATGAACTGGCGGCAATCATGGGGGACGAGCTTGAATTGCCCAGGATCGAGCCAAAGGGACAGGCCAACATCAACCAAAGTCGATCGCGCTATCGGAGTATTCGCCGCGTGGGTCCGGAATCGCTGAGACATTTCAAGCGCACTTACGTCGAAGCGCTCCGCCGGAATGTGATGGAAGGAAATTACGATATGCGCCGCCCACGCGTGGTGCCGATCAAAGAGGATCGCCGCTATCGTTCGTGGGAAGAGGTGCAAGAGCCCGCGGCCAACGCCGCCATCATTTACATGATGGATGTGTCCGGTTCGATGACCGACGAGCAGAAAGCGATTGTGCGCACCGAAGCATTCTGGATTGATACATGGCTGAAGAGCCAATACGACGGTCTCGAGCGGAGGTACATTATTCACGACGCGGCAGCGAAGGAAGTCGACGAAACGACGTTCTATCGCACTCGCGAAAGTGGCGGCACGCGAATCAGTTCGGCCTATACCACGTGTTCGACCGTGATTGATAACAGCTTTCCGCCGGAGCAATGGAATCTATACCTGTTTCATTTCTCCGACGGAGACAACTGGGGCGAAGATAATCGCAAGGCCCTGATGGTTCTCCGCGACGCGCTCCTGCCGCGCTGCAACCAGTTTTGCTACGGGCAGGTCGAGAGCCCTTACGGAAGCGGCGAGTTCATTCGTTCGCTGGAAGCCGTCTTTGGCGATCATGAGGAAAAAGTGGTCCTCTCCGAGATCGCCGATCGAGATGCTATTTACGATTCCATCAAGGAGTTCCTGGGCAAGGGCCGGTGACCAGACAGCGGCGGCCAAATTGCGACGCCCCGTAGCGAAAATCATGCCCTGGTGACGCAACGCCCTCACGACCAACCAACGTCAACGACCAACCTCTGCCGTGAGTGCAGACGAGGATTCACTCGATGATCTCCACGCACCGATTTCGACCATTGCCACCAGAATTGGTCGCGGTTCAGCAGAAGATGGAAGGGCACGCGCGCGACTATGGGCTGGATTTTTTTCCCACGATCTTCGAGATGGTCGACGCCGATCAGTTGAATGCCGTGGCTGCCTACGGTGGATTCCCCACGCGTTATCCGCACTGGCGATTCGGCATGGAATACGAGCAACTGTCCAAGAGCTACGAGTACGGACTGCAGAAGATCTATGAGTTAGTGATCAATAACGATCCGTGCTATGCCTACCTGATGGCCAGTAACGAATTCACAGACCATAAACTGGTCATGGCGCACGTCTATGGGCACTGCGACTTCTTCAAGAACAATCAGTGGTTCAGCCAGACCAACCGCCACATGATCGACGAGATGGCGAATCACGGGAACCGAATTCGCCGCTATATGGACCGCTCCGGCGTCGACGAAGTGGAACAGTTCATTGACGTCTGTCTGAGCATTGAGGATCTGATCGATATCCACTCGCCCTTCGTTAAACGTTACGACGACCAGCCTCGCTACGAATTCCCGGAACCCGCCGACAGTGAGTCTGCGACGACCCCGGCGACCCGATTTCAGTCCAAACGGTACATGGACCGTTTTATCAATCCGCCGGAATTGCTGGCGGCCGAAGAGAAACGCAACGCCGACGAGCAAGAACAGCGCGAGCAACGGTTTCCGCCGGAGCCCGTGCGGGACGTCGCGTTGTTTATCCTGGAGCACGCGCCGTTGAAATCATGGCAACGGGATGTCCTCTCCATTATTCGGGACGAAGCGTACTATTTCGCGCCCCAAGCGCAAACCAAGATTATGAATGAAGGCTGGGCCACATTCTGGCATTCAACAATCATGACCAGGCACGGGATCGAACCTGCCGACCTGGTCTGTTATGCCGATCATTGCAGCGGGACCTTGGCCGGTTCGCAAACGCGATTGAACCCTTACAAGCTGGGGTTGGAACTGTTTCGGCACATCGAAGATCGGTGGAATAAGGGACAGTTTGGCGAG